>JALONF010000080.1 GCA_025455085.1 Ignavibacteriaceae bacterium | reverse complement strand
TCCGGAATTCCGAGCAGGGGCAGAGTAAAGTATAAAAGCGGAACAAAGACTAATCCACCTCCAATCCCAAGCATACCTATCAAGATACCGGAGAAGAATCCAGAAACTAAAAAAATCAACGAAGCAGCTAACTCATTCAACGAGCATTAAAATTTAATAGTTTATTGTATGTATTTGTATTTCCGAGAATTTCTAACGCAGTCTGAATCTGAAGATCAGACGTTAATTGCTCTTTTATTCTGCCTTCCACTCCAAGGTAACGTGCAGCAAGTTCTGATCTTATCTCCCGAAGAATTTCACTTTTATAAATTTGCAATTCCTTTTCGAATAATCCTTTAAGCAAATCCTTAATTTTTACAAGTTCATCCTTTATTTCTTCTTTATCAGCGGCTCCTTTTATCAGGTTGTCTATTTCAATTTCAGTTTGTGAAGTATACTTGAAGTCTTCCTTAGTCAGGTATTCTCGGAATTTATTATAAAGTTTCTGATCATCTATATTTGAATACTTAGCATCAGGATTATCAAAGAAATAATTATTTGCAAATTTGAAAAACAAACCTTTTGCCAGAAGCTCTTTAGTCAGCTCACCATTAATTTTGAATTCAACCGTTGTGTCAGGCGTTATTCCACCTTTTGAATGGACTTCTCTTTTATTGTCAGTTAAAAATAATTGTTCCGATTCGTGAGTAGGATTTAAAATAACATCACTACCCTCAGAATAATCAATCTTCTGAATACTTCTTCCACTGGGAGTATAATATTTAGCAGTAGTTATTTTTAAAGATGTGTTGTAACTAAGTGGAGTTATCGTTTGAACTAATCCTTTACCAAAAGATTTTGTTCCCAAAATCACAGCACGGTCATGATCCTGCAGCGCCCCAGCTACAATTTCAGATGCAGAGGCACTACCTCCATTTATGAGAACAACGATACCAACCTCATTGCCAATAATCGGCTCTTCGACTGAGTAATATTTCTTATCACTTCCGGCTTCTCTGCCACGGGTAGATACCACAAGCAGATCACGCGCAAGAAATTTATCGCAGATGTCTATTGCAATATCAAGTAAACCTCCGGGGTTACCTCTAAGATCTAATACAACCGATTTAACCGGCTTTTGTTCTTTAAGCTCTTTTATCGTTTTCTTTATTTCATCACTTGCAGCTCTGCTGAAATTTGAAAGTTTTATATAAGCATTATTACTGTTTTCAGGGAAAAATCCTGAGTAGGTGATATTCTTAACTATAACTTCTTCCCTGATTAAATTAAAAGTTAGAGTATCCTTCAGTTCATTTCTTATAACTTTAAGCTCAACAGTAGTGCCTGGTTCTCCTTTAACAAGTGAAGAGACATCATCAATATTATCCACTGTGATAGCAGAACCTGCAGCTTCAATAATTACATCACCAATCTGAATTCCCTGCCTTTGAGCTGCATATCCATCCATTACTTCAACTACAGTAACCTCATCACCGCGAAGTCCGATTGATATTCCGACGCCACCGTACTTCCCGTTAGTTATCAGATCAATATCTTCTATTTTTTTTTCATCAATAAAAATTGTGTAGGGATCAAGCGAGGAAAGCATTCCCTGAATTCCAGCTCGTAAAAATTTTTCAGGATCTACTTCATCTACATAATTGAATGCAATTTCTTTATAAACTCTTCCAAGCAAATCTAAATTTTTTGCAATTTCAAAATATATATCTCCCCTTCCGGGATAGAATCCCATGACGATAACCGCAATCAAAACAAATCCAGGGATCCACATTAATTTCTTCTTCAAAACTTATTACCTCCGGTCTATTAATTCTAATTCTGATATAATTTGATTTTGTATGGTTTCAATATTCTGAGTTCCATCAATTACTTTGAAACGTTCTTCCTGCCTTGCAATCTCAAGGTAACCGCTTCTTACGCGATTGTAAAATTCAATATCAGCAAGTTCAATTCTATCCAGCTTAACTTTGGATTTTTTTTTCTTCCGTTCATTTGCTACTCCTACCGGAATGTCCACGAAGAAAGTTAAGTCCGGTAACGTGTCGCCGATGGCAAGTTCGTGTACTTTCTTTACTACTTCGATTGGAATTCCTCTTCCGTATCCCTGATATGCAGTAGAACTATCATGAAACCGGTCCGAAATTACGTAAATGCCTTTTTGAAGGTAAGGTCGAATTTTTTCACGTACCAATTGAGCTCTGCTGGCAGAAAAAAGAAACAGCTCAGCTTCGGCAAACATCTTTTCGTTTTTATTATCGAGCAGAATGCGTCTGACCTTTTCCGAAATTTCAGTTCCGCCGGGTTCTCTCAGGATTTCCACCTTTTTTTTGTGTTCAGCTAAATAGTCTTTCAGAAGTTCAATTTGAGTTGATTTTCCAGAAAAATCTATACCTTCAAATGATATAAACATAGAGTTTTTTACTTGTTTTTGATTTGATTTTATGATTGTTAATATAGATAAACTTTTCGCTCTATTAAAATTAGCAGAGAATAGAGAGTGGGTTAAAATGACCTGATTACATAACGTAATCTATCAGGCTTCAAAAACTGAAGTGTCACATTCTTCGGCATTTCCAAAACAGGAGTAACACTACCGATTGTATCTTGAACAAGACTTTGATATCTGACATAAGCACGGAATTGATCGGGCTTAAGTTTACCTAAAATTTCAATTCCGCCTCTCACATTAAATCCAATTTTATTTGGAAGCAGAACCACTTCTTTCCTTGGAGGAATATCGATGACATCAACTGAAATGTTTTCAAATTGCTTATCAACTATTCTCTGAATATCCAGTATTACCTCTATTAAATTTGCGTTATAATTGAATCCGTTCATCCAGGGAAGGTTCACTTCTGTTTCTGTTCTTGAATCTAATGCGGTTAACAATTTGTCACCGGTCTTAATTTCAGTCATATTTTTTAAAAGGCTAAGTGGACCGCTGACAAGAACCGAATCCGGTTTAAAAATAATATCTGAAGCTAAGCCATATCCAGGTTTAAATTCTAAATCTAAACCAGAAATTACAGGCAGCTTTTTTGATATAATTCGCTCAATAAAAAATCCTATTGAATCTGGAGAGATATTAATTATTTCAACATCCGAGAGAAGCCAGCGGTTACTTTCAAGATAATCATAAAGATTAATGTTTTGTCTTCCACTATCACCTCCCACAGAAACTCTAAATTCAGTTTCAGGCCCAACATTGATAGAAACAAGCCTCCATCCTTGACCCTTAACACGTAACTGTATTTTCTCAGGAAGCGGTGAACCTGTGGTGTAGCCGGATGGTAAGTTTGTTAGTGTAAGCTTAACATCGACATTCGTGTAAAATATATCTGAAAGCGATATGGATCCCCATAGAATTATTGCGAAGATGACCGAGGCTATAAAGATGTTAAGTTTTTTTCTCACAATAAAAAATATCCTGAAGAGTTATAAAGAAGCGATTGAAAGTCAGTGGTGTTACTTCAGAAGAGCCTTAAAGAAATCCAGAAGTTCACCTCTGTTGGCCCGGGAAATTTCTCTGCCTTTTATCGGGAAACTTTCTATATCTCTGGCAAATCTCCTCAGCTGATGCACATTCATTACTTCCAATTCCGACATCGTAAAATCAAACTTATCTGTTGACCTGGTTTTATCCGGTTTATCAAGAGTTATGGATTTGCCTAGTGCTTCCTTTTTTAATCTATCAATTGTTGACGAAGGACTTGCTCTTTGTACCGGCTTAACTTCCTCAAAACTTTCTTTCTCGTCAGTATTTTTTTGTTTAACAGTAAGCTCAGGTTTTTTCTCCGGAATTATTTTTTCTTCCTGCTTGCGTGGTTTTTTTTCAACAGGTTTGACATCTCCAATTATACCATCAATTTGATCATCAGGTCTTGGGATGATATGAGTTGAGATTAAATCTCCTACTCGTTGTGCGGCAGCCGCTCCGGCATCAATGGCAGATTTTACTGCGGCAGTTTCTCCAATAACAAGAATTGTTACAAGACCGCCTTCAACTTTTTCTTTTCCAATAAGCTGGACACTTGCCGCTTTGACCATGGCATCAGCAGCTTCAATAGAAGCTATTAAGCCACGGGTCTCAATCATACCCAGTGCTCTATCAGCCATATTAATATCTATTTAGATTTTTTTGGGAGAATCATTTCAACATCTGCATGAGGGCGCGGAATTACATGAACTGAAATAAGTTCACCAACTCTCTGCGCTGCTGCAGCACCTGCATCAGTTGCGGCTTTTACTGCTCCCACATCGCCCCGAACCATGACAGTTACATAACCGCCACCAATGGTTTCTTTACCAATTAATTCTACTTTTGCTGCTTTAACCATTGCATCTGCAGCTTCGATGGAACCTACTAAACCTTTCGTTTCCACCATTCCAAGTGCATCAAGTGACAATGCTGACATAGAAATGCTCCCAATTATTTGATTTATGATTGAAAAAATAGTTTTTTGAAACGTCAATGTCAAACATTTTAAACATAATTTTTTCTAGTACCAAGACTTATTTCAATTACTTAAAACTTCTTGTGAGAAGAATTCAAGATTACTGTTTATCCAAATACTCCTGTAAAATCACCGCCGCCGAATGTCTATCCAGTAAATCTTTCTCTTTTCTTCTGGATTTTTTAGTGACTGACTCAATCACTTTTTCTTTTGCGATTGCTGAAGAATATTCTTCATCCCATAAAATTACTTCTATTTTATTTTTTTTTTCAATTTCAGATTTAAGCTTAAGAACTTTTTGAGATAGTTCCTTTGATGATTTAAACCTTTCTGAAGGTAGTCCAAGTATAATTTTAACGATTTTTTTTTCGTCAATAATTTTAGAGAGATTTAATAAAAAAGAAGAATCATTTTGAAGCGTGATAAATGGATACGCAAAAGTTAGCAAAGGATCACTCAGTGCAATACCAATTCGTTTGTCACCATAATCAATTCCCATTATCCTGGTTTCATTATTCATCTGCTCCAAATGCTATCAAACACCCTCAAATCTTTCTACTTTATAGACACCCTTTAATTTTTTTAATCTTTCAATAAGATTATTAAGGTGCTCCAGATTATTTACGTATACCATCACAGAACCTTCAAAAGTTGAATCGTTCGTATTTATGTTGATTGATTTAATATTTGTGCTCTTATACGAAACGATAGTATGCGCTATATCATTAAGTATTCCCGGACTATCTTCACCTTTCATAGTTAACCCTGCCACGAAGAGTGTTCCGTCTGTTCCCGGCCATTGAACAGCAACAAGTTTTTCCGGATCGACTGAAGATAGGTTGATAAGATTGTTGCAAGTCTTCCTGTGAATTTTTATACCTTCGCCAACGGTTATGTATCCGATCACCGGATCTCCGGGAATCGGATTGCAGCATTTTGCGTAAGAATACATTATCCCGGATGATTTGCCATCGACTAAAATTCCACCTGCATCCTTTCTTGCTATATCTGCGAACTTATCAAATTGAAGAACCTTCTCCTGTTCTTCCGTTGGTTTATCTCCGGTGTCTATAAGTATCTGCTCAAGATTAACAATTCCCTGAGCAATTGCCTGAAAGAACTGCGAGTTGTTATCATATTTATACTTTCGTGCTATCTTAGAAATATCACTCGTTGAAAACGAAAGTTTTAATTTCTTTAATTTTTTATTCCAAATTTCTTTCCCAGCTTTAACAATCTTTTCCTCTTCCTTATTCATCCATTTTCTAATCGCAGATTTTGCTTTCTGAGTCTTAACAAATTTTAACCAGTTCTTATTTGGATGCTGATTTTTCGAAGTAATTATCTCAAGCTGGTCACCGCTGTGTAATGGTGTATCAAGCGGAACAATCTTGCCGTTTATTTTTGCGCCAATACACTGATAGCCAACATTGCTGTGAATTTCAAATGCAAAGTCAACAGGTGTAGAATCAATCGGAAGTCTTCTCAGTTCTCCCTTCGGAGTGAATACATAAATTTCATCCTGATAAAGATTTAGTTTGAAGTCTTCCAGAATTTCTCTGCGCGATTCGTCTTTCCCAGCTCCTTCAAAAATATCCCGAATCCAGTTCAACCAGTTTTCAAGATCTTTATCAGTGGTCGTTTTATCTTCTTTATATTTCCAGTGTGCTGCTAGACCACGCTCAGCAATTTCGTGCATTTTTTTTGTTCGTATCTGAACTTCAACAAGCCTGCCTTCTGGTCCGATAACAGTAGTATGAATTGATTGGTAATTATTATTCTTTGGAATGGAAATGTAATCTTTGAATCTATCCGGTACAGGAAGATACATCTGGTTCACAATACCAAGAGTGGTGTAACATTCGTTTGTATTTTCCGTATCAAGTATTATTCTGAGCGCAAATAGGTCATAAATTTCTTCGAATGGCTTGTTACGTTTCATCATTTTGCGATATATGCTGTAGAAATGTTTTGGACGACCTCCCATTTCATACTTGAGGCCATATTCATCCAGCTTTTTTCTTATCGGATCAGAGAATCTTTTTATGTAGGCTTCTCTTTCTTTTCGAGAACTTTTTACTTTGCTTACAAGATCTTCATATGTTTCCTTGTTTAAGTACTTAAATGATAAATCTTCTAACTCCCACTTCACCCTTCCAAGACCAAATCTGTTTGCAAATGGAGCATATATTTCAAGGGTTTCCTGTGCAATTCTTTTTTGTTTATCAGGACTTACAAATTCCAGTGTGCGCATGTTGTGAAGCTTGTCTGCAAACTTGACGAGTATAACCCGAACATCTTTAACCATCGAAAGAAGCATCTTGCGGTAGTTTTCGGCTTTTGTTATATCCTGACCCTTAAATATCCCGCTGATCTTTGTAACACCATCAACTATTTCAGTTACTTCTTTTCCGAATTCTTTTGTCATCAGGTTTAAATCGAAATCGGTGTCTTCAACAACGTCGTGAAGAAGTGTTGCTACAACAGTAATGTCGTCAAGAGGAAATTCTTCAACAACAATTCTTGCAACTTCGTATGGATGGTAAAAGTATGGCTCGCCGGAAGCTCTAAGGTCGTGCTTGTGTGCTTCAAGTGCAAACTTGAACGCTTTTGTTATTAGATCTTCGTTAACTTTCGGCAGATTTTTATGGCAGACAGCAAGAAGATCCGCTAACAGTTTCTGATCGTCAGGACTTTCTTTACTCATTATCTCTTAAAATAAATAACACAACTTTCCAGCAATAATTTACTTCATTTTAGCGAGATGTTAAAGTCAGGTAAGCAGATGATATGTATTTAACTCTTTTTGTTCAGCTCTGCTTTAAGTGATTTTACTCTTTCGAGCCGACCACTAATTTCATTGACAGTTTTTTTAGGAATGTTTTTCATAGATAGTATTTCATCACAGTACTTCAAAGCTTTTTCTTTATCTCCGAGTTTAGCATACTGTTGTGCAATGAGATGTTTTAGAGTGATTTCATTTTTAAAATTTTCTTTTAATGAAGCGGGATAAGAATCAAGAATATTCAGATAAAGTTCAATTGCCCTCAAGGAATTTTTCTCCTCATAGGCCCTTGCCAGTCCCCATTTAAAGGTTCGTGATTGAGGAAATTCACTTAATGCTTTTTCAGCAACTTGAATTGCATCATCATATTTCCTCTGGTCTATATAAATCCAAATGAGTGAATTAATAGCAAGATGTGAATTGTAACTTGATGAGTCTATTGCAACAATTAAACGATCAATGCCTATTTTCTTTGTGTCGCTTGTAAAAGGAAGCCAATCCATAAATTCCAGCTTCCTGCTCTTCCAGTATTCAAATGTGCCGATTGCAATATAAGCTTCATAAAAGTTTTTGTCTTCAACTAGGATCTTGTCAAATTCAGATATTGAATTTATA
>JALONF010000423.1 GCA_025455085.1 Ignavibacteriaceae bacterium | reverse complement strand
TTTCAAGTATTCAACTATCCAATGGGTAAAGCTAAAGAACTGGACTGGGGATCTTTTGTATACATATTCGGTTTTCCAATCAACTATCAGATGGTTACCAAAGCCATAGTAAGCAATCCGGGCAGAGATGAATCAGGTTCATTTCTCGTTGATGCAGTAATTAATAACGGTATGAGCGGTGGACTTGTCCTTGCCATCAGGGATGGTGTGCCAAACTTTGAAATGGTCGGAATGATTCAGTGGGTCCCTGAAGAAGAAGAGAACATACTTGTGCCAAAGCCGTTAAAAAATAATGAGCGATATAATCCAATAGTGCCTTATCAAGGTGAAGAATTCGTAAAAAGGTTTTCTTCTATAAGGTATGGGATAGCACGGGTAATTTCTGCTGAAAAAATAAGTTCATTTCTTAAAGAAAACAGTACAATTCTGAGTAAAAAGAAATACTATCTGGATCGTTTTATGAATTGATTTGGCTGCGTTTTTGATTAAATTGAAACTGAATTTTTCATCTAATGATAAAAAATATTTTGTATCAGGGGTAACTTTTTTAATGAGTGAGGAGTCTTAATGGTATCCTTAAAGAAAATATGATGACGAAAATACTTCAAAAAGAACCCATAAAGATAAATTGTCCGCAATGTAAGCTGGAAACTAAAGACATCTGGATATGTCAACTGGATTCAGTTATTGGAAAGAGATATGCTTATTTATGCGGCAATTGCGAGAAGCTGATGGGAATTTCAAATGACCTTCTTTCAAACACCTCACTGCTGAAAGGAAAAATAAAATTCACACCAAATTAAGTTGACAGCTTAATCCGAATTTTCTAGTATCACTCCCCCGCCAAGACAAACATCACCATCGTAAAAAATTGCAAACTGACCAGGAGCTATTCCGCTATCAGAATCACTCAACTTTACTTTCAAAACATTTTGGTTCACCCATACAATCATACAATCATACATCTTTGCACCGTGTCTTACTTTCACTTTCAGTTCTCTTTTACCTGGAGGGTTGCCTAAAATCCAATTAAATTTTCCAACAGAAAATTCATTTCGTTCCCGTACTGACAAATCTTCTTTTGAAATAAAAATGATATTCTTCTTCACATCCTTCTTCACAACAAACCAGGGACCGCCACCAAGTTTCAAACCTGATCTCTGCCCGATTGTGTAATAATAATATCCAGGATGATTGCCCAGCACTTTACCCGAATCAATATCAACAATTTCACCTTCAACTTCACCAAGATGATGCTTGATGAATTCCTTGAACTTAATCTGTCCAAGAAAACAAATTCCCTGGCTGTCTCTTCTTGCCATAGTTGGCAGATTATATTTTTCTGCCAGCTTGCGGATTTCAGACTTTTTGAATTCACCAATTGGGAATAACGCTCGAGATAACTGCTGCTGAGTTAAATATGCAAGAAAATATGTTTGATCTTTAATTATATCCGGAGATATTTTAAGAAGATATTTTCCATCAACCATTCCAACGTTTGCATAATGTCCGCTTGCTACCTTTTCAAAAGAGGGATCAATCTTATCATAAAACTCACCGAACTTAATCAGGCTGTTGCAGAAAATATCCGGATTGGGCGTTCTGCCTTCTTTGATTTCAGTAATAGTATATGAAACAACATTATCCCAGTATTCAGTTTGCAAAGGAATCACTTCGAGAGGAACATTTGCCTGCTCACATACTCCGCGAGCATACTTCAAATCTTCCTCCCAGGGACATTCACCAAGAAAAGAGAATTCATCCTGGAGCCAAATTTTCAAGTAAAATGCTGTTAGCTGATGTCCTTCATCCTTCAATAAACGAAGTGCAACGGAACTATCAACGCCGCCTGACAATAATACTGCGATTTTCATTTTCTTACTTTTTGTTTCCCGGATTTAATTTTTTCCAGCACAATATCATAAAGTTCACGATTTACTTTACTCAAAATAATAGTAGCCAGTTTCCCTGAGTTATTCAATCTTTGATAAAATCCGATGCATACATTATTCTTACCATCACAAATTTTCATCAGACCTGATATTCTATTCTCAAAAATTCCGCCTGATAGTGTTTATAGAGATTAAAGTAATGTCTGTTCAGGAAATAAATAAGAAATAGATTAATCAGCAGAGGAAAAGCAAGAATTATTTTCTCATCAAGAAAAGTGACAAGTGGAATAGTGTAAAGCACCAATAAAGGTGTAACAATGATATTCCCGTATCTGAAAATAATCCGGAAAAGAAATGGATAAATAAATAGTCTATCTAACATACTGAGCCTATTAAGTACATAAATCGTTTACTTCCAAAAACCATAAGTTAATTTTATAATAAACTGATTTGAATCAAACTGCAAAATATCTTGTCTTATTTTATTTATGTTATGATTATAAACGATAAACAAATCGCCAAGTAAATCAAACGTCCAGCGCAATCGTGTATTAGTACCTAATGCTTCTGATTCACTATCATATTGGATTAATGAACTAAGCTGAAAATCAGAACTGAAATTAAATTGTAATCTTCCTCCAAATAAATCCTGATTAAAATTACCTTGAGGCAGTTTAACGATGTTCTTTTCTATCTCAAATTGGAGTACAAAAATATTTAATGGACGCCAGGTTAGCTCTAATTCAATCTGGTCAAGAGTACCATTGTAGAAACTTCCAAACCACCAGGTTGCCTGTCCGTTAACTATTCTTTTAGAAGCAGTTTCAAGTTCTAATCGATAACGAACCCAATTATATTTATCAGGTTCAATAATAATTCCATCGCTTATTTCAAAAGGTTCTTTTAGATTTTCACCTTCAGGTGCGATATTAAATTCAAATCTGTCACCACTTTCAAGCAGAAAATGAACAGGGGCAGAAAAAATACTATAACTTTCCCAATTATGATTTAAGTCAGTAACTAAACTAAAAGATGATTCAAAAAAGAATTGTCTAATATTATTCCAATTCGGACGCGGCATATAATCTATACCAAGGCTGTAAGAAATAATTCCTTTGCGTGGAACAAATCCTAAGGAAGGTGAAAATGCATCACCAATCCTTCTAATTACAAAAGAGATATCCCAGAGATCATTTGGATAATCAATCTTTAAACCAAAAGCGGAATTGTCTCCTTGTAAATTTTTATTATGATTTACAATTCCCCATACTCCTGCAAGAAAATTTTTATCATCATTGAACTTTGATGTTTGATAAGTAAAATCAACACCTGCAAGCCAGACATTTTTATCACCATTTGGATCACCATAAGTTGCAATCATACCAACAGAGGATTCATCTAAAATATTTTGTTTAACTCTGATAACACCTAACGTCGAGTTCGGAACAAGGCTATCTACATCATCCATTCTTGTAACCAGCGTTCCGAAATTTGTGTTACCGAGTTTTCCATTTAGTTTGCCACCAAATAAAATTGGAACTTCTGTTCCTTCGTAAAGTCCTATTCTTCTACTGAAAAAAGGTACAACGCTCGTAGATGTTCCTAAACCAAAATCATAAATATCGGCACCTTCTAGAAAAAATGTCCTTTTCTCTGGAAAGTAAACCGGAAAGCGTGTTAGGTTTGATACTCTTGAATCAACCTCAGTTTCTGCAAAATCAGTGTTAATGGTTAATTGTGCAGTTATATCAGAGGTTATTTTTTCATTGAGATCAAGACTGAAATCACCTTCAAACTCTGGAGGTTTATTTAAGGATTTATTTATATGTCCAATAGCAGATACTCGCGTTGTTAATCCAATACCGAGATCAAAATTTGGTAAGTTATTTAATCTCCCGGCATGTATAACCTGACCAATATTATAATCTTGTTTAATTCCAGTCCACCTATCTTTTTCCAATAAGCGTTGAATTTTTCGTTCAAAATTAAAACCCCACTCATTTGAACCATTTTCAAAAGAGAAATTGTAAATAGGAATTGCTATC
>JALONF010000079.1 GCA_025455085.1 Ignavibacteriaceae bacterium | reverse complement strand
GATTCTGATTTTATTGAAAGGAAGCAGCTTAACTTTCTCTTCGAGATGTCCTTTAATTTTCATATAAAAAAATTTTGATTCATCGTTTGCACCGGAAGATGAAACTAGGAAGTAATTCTTCACTCCGTTTTCAGAAGCAGCTTTTGCAAAATCAAATTGATAAGCCACATCAATTTTATATTGTGCCTCTTTACTACCTGCCTTTTTGATTGTTGTGCCCATTGCGGAGAATAAATCATCATCGATGATTTTACTCTTCCATTTATCGATCTCATCAAAGTCAACAATGTGTTCAGCTAACTTTGAATTTGAAATGTTTATTGAACGGCGGGCAAAAACTCTAATAGTTGAATAATCAGGATTATCAAGCAATAATTTTGTGAGATGTTTTCCAATTAATCCTGTCGCACCAATTACAATTGCTGTCTTCATAAAAATTTCTATTAATCTTTTGGAGCCACTAATTCCTTTGTTTCATTTGCGCCGCCGGTAAATGTTCTCATATTTTCAGGGATATGTCCGTAATCGCTGAATGTATCCAGCTTCATTTTTCCATCCGGCATCACGCGTACGATAGTCAGACTACAATTTGTAATACTCATCTGAAGCCAGGACATTGTATCAACGCTCAAAACTTTTGTTACAAAATATCTTATAACATTTCCGTGACAAACGATGATATCGTTTCTGTCTTTACTATCCGAAGATGCAACAAAAATTTCTTCAAACGCTTTTTCAAGATTTTCGACGCACATTTTAAGATCAGATTCGGTTTCATCAGCTATAATATCTTTTCGCCAGGTTGGGGGAGTGCATTCACGAATTAAAGTTGACTGCTCAAGTTTAAGCTCAGGAAAATCTTCGTTGATTACCATTGCGGTTTCTCTTGCACGTGTCATCGTGCTGCTTGTAAGCGAAGTAAACTCAACCGGCATTTCTTTTAATCTTGCAATCTTGCAGAAAGAAGTCTTGCTTGTGCAATACCAAGTGGAGTTAGCTTTTTTCCAATATCAGAATCAGTGGTGTCTGTCTGATCATATTCGCCGTGACGGATGAGATAAATTGTTCTGATTCCTTTTTGCTCTTCGGAAGAAATTTGTGAGTAAAGATTAAAGGGAAGAACTAGTATTATTAGAAAAATAATTTGAGCGATAATAAAAATTTTCATTTGGTATTTTACCTCTTTTGGAATCTGCTTAATTTCTTTTTAAATATATATCCGCCTTTAGTGGCACCCCAAACCTGATTTCCAATTTCATCAAAGCCGCGATCCCAGGTAATCATTTTATCCTTATCAATCATAACTTCAGAAGTTGCATAACTTGCACCCCGGAGATCACTTGAACAGTTTTTTTCAACAGTTCCACCTTCAAAATATCCGTCATCAGCTCTGTAAAGAAAAACTTCGCATCCTGCTCTCAGTACAAGAGAATCCGGTGTCAATCGAAGAAGAGGAAATTCTTTTTTATAATCACCGGCAAATCTTAATGGATTAGGAATTGAGTAGACTATGCTTTCAATATTTCCATCATTTCTTTTTCTTAATTGATAAACTCTTTGACGGTAAGGTTTATCTTTTGTTTCAGCAACTGCCTGCTCAATGTAAATCCATGGACCATCAGCTCTGTCTTTCCATAACTGAACCATCTCAAGTTCAATATTAAAAAAACTGCTGTCCTTTTCTGCCTGTTCTTCACTGGAAAATGAGCCGACCATATAATCAACTAAAACCTCAACATCATTTTGTGAATAAGAAACAAACGACAGATTCAGAAGAAATAAAAGTGTAAATGTTGCTTTCATACAAATATCCGAAATGATAATAAAGATAATAATACCTGTAAACTAAAATATCGATTTTCAAAAAACTTTTATAACCGGCAGCATTTTCCCTTAAAACAGAACTGAAAAATTTACCCGGTAAAATATTCCCTCTTTACTAGTTATTTTAATCACTAAAGATAAAATCATTAATTTATTAATGGCAGTATAATTGAACTGACGTTAAATGTTTTGCTGCAGTTCAAATTATATAAACTTAAAGGAGAGAAACATGAAAAAATTGATTATACTTTTTACAGCAATTATGCTTTCCGCTTCATCTGATCTTTATTCACAGGTATCTTTTCAAATAGGCGGCGGGCTTGGCTATATTTCACCGGTGGGAGATTATGGTGGTTCTACAGTAGACTTTTATAATGGAACCAAATACGGAATGAGCAGCGGTTTCAATTATCATGCTAAAGCGAGAGTTGGTTTGTTAGGATTAAATTTATTCGGCATAATTGAATATTCAACCGTCAGCGGTGATGGTGAAAGTGAACCCGGTCAGGGCGAAGTTGAAAACACGCATGGCATTTTTTCACTTAAAGCCGGACCCGAATTTAATTTTTCTGTTCCTTTATCTCCGGTTGGCTTTTACTTCGATGGATTTGTATCGGTAAACACTTTCAGTGGAACAGTTAAGTTTCAAGGAGTCTCACAGGTGCCAAGTGGTGAAAATGATTTAGAAAGTGCTACAAGATTTGGTGTTGGTGCCGGCGGTGGAGTTTTACTAGATATTCTTCCGGTTGTTACTCTTGATTTTGGAGTTCACTTCAACCTTTATAATGTATTCGGACAACAGTACACCGGAACAACAACTAATCCAAAGAGACTTGACTCATATATTTCTCTGAATGATGATAAAGATCCTTTATACGGAACGGACGATGATATTTATATTATTGAAAATACTCGCGCAATTAATGCATGGCAGTTTACTTTGACTGCGATGATTGGTATTTAGTTTTTTATCTGATGTAACAGTAAATAAAAACTTATTTTTTGTGCGCTGATATTTCAAAAGAGTCGGGATTATAATATTGAGATTTTAAAATCTCGAAAATCTTCTGCATAGTTTCATCAGGCAACGATGGAGTTCTGCTTAATATCCATCCATATTTTCTGCCTGGTGTTCCAATTACAGCCCACTTATAATTTTCATCTAGCCCGATAATCCAGTAGTCACCCCAGAAAGGACGAATGCCAAGGAAACTTACAAAGCTTACTTCAAGTTTTGAATTAGTTTTTTTATCCACAATATTCGCAACACCATCTGCGATATCCGGCTCTCCGTTTTCATCATAACATTTATTAATTACCTGTATGCTGCCGTCTTTTTCCAATTTGTATTCTGCGGTTGTTCCGTAAGCACAATGGTCCTGAAATGAATTAGGAATTTTTGCAATCTCATACCACAGACCGGCATACTGTTTAAGATCAACTTGCTTGACAGTTATTAGCGGAGGAAGTTCTTTGTCCTGCGATGATGCACAGGAGACTAAAATCAGAACTGACATAGCAATTAAGAAGAAAAGATAATTATTCATGACAAACTCTTTGATTATTATTACTGTTAAAATAAAAAACCCGGCTCTGTGAAAGAAACCAGGCTCGACAAATAAAATATGCTTGTGGATTTTAATAATTTAAGATCAATTCATCAGCACTTCGATAAATAATATTTTTGAATTCATGTTGGCCGTAAATGAAAACTCATCAGTATCCCAGATTCCAATTCCATCACGTTTAGATAAAGTCTCATCAGCAGTAGAAATTTTTCCTTCAATTAAAAAAACATAAACTCCATTTCTTTTTGTGTGGATTTTATAGCTAATAGATTTGTCTTTTCCAAGCTCGATCAATGCAAGATAGGCATCCTGATTCAACCATAAGTTATCATCCTTCTTCTCCGGTGTAACAATAAATTGAAATTTATTTTTTCTTTCAGTAGGATCGAAATATTTCTGATTATATCTTGGCTGATGTCCTTTCTTGTCAGGAAAAATCCACAGCTGCAGGAAATTAGAAGTTCCATCCGGAAGATGATTGAATTCGGAGTGACGAATTCCTGTACCCGCAGACATTATTTGAACTTCGTCTGGATAAATTACTCCCTCACCACCTGTGCTATCTTTATGAGCCAAAGCACCTTCGAGAGGAATAGTAACAATTTCCATATCATTGTGTGGATGCGTTCCAAATCCTTCGCCAGCAGCCACAAAGTCATCATTTAAAACTCTCAGCATTCCGAAGTTTACGCGTTCCGGGTCGTAGTAATTACTAAAGCTGAATGTATGGTAAGTCTTCAGCCAGTCGTAATCAAAATGTCCCCGTGAATCTGCTCTGTGAATTATCTTTTTCATATTTCCTCTCGATTACTCGTAAGTTAAAAAATAAATTAAAAATAAAAGTTCTAAACAATTATTAGATAAGAGTAACTCTACGCAGTTTCATTCGAACATTAGAAAGTGCTTTGAATCACCATTCTTCACTAAAAAATCATCCATTAAAATATATGCTTGGATTTGAATCAAAACTAATAGTAAATTTTACTCATCGACAAAAGGATTCTGTACTATTTTATATCCCATCTGTGTTTTAACTTAACACCAAGCTCATCCACAAAGTAGTGGAAAATCATTTTTCGTTGCAGTAATTAATTCATCTTCATCTATCAACAAATTTGCAAGGAGCGCTATGAAATCTATCAATCCCTATTTAAACTTTCCCGGAAACACCGAAGAAGCATTCAACTTCTATAAGAAAGTATTCGGCGGTGATTTTGCCGGAGGAATATTTCGCTTTAAAGATACACCGGATGCAGAAAAGCTAAACAAATCCGATCAGGATAAAGTTATGCACGTTGCTCTGCCTATGGGAAATGGGAATATGATAATGGCTACGGATGCTCTTGAATCTATGGGATTCAAAGTTACTTTTGGAAATAATTTTTATATCGCTATTCATACTGATAGCAGAGAAGAAGCAGATAAACTTTTCGAAGGACTTTCCGATGGTGGAGAAGTTGAGATGCCAATGGCTGATCAATTTTGGGGCGATTATTTTGGTTCATTAGCAGATAAGTTTGGTGTTCGATGGATGTTAATCTATTCTCCTCCGAAACAATAAAAGAAAGAAGTTACTATGAACAAAACAAAAATCACGATTGAAGTATTGATATCTTCAGACGTTTACAAAGTTTGGGAGCGTTGGACAAAACCCGAACACGTTACAAAATGGAATTTTGCTTCGGATGATTGGCATTGTCCGAGTGCCGAAAATGATTTAAGAACCGGTGGTAAATTTAAAAGTAGAATGGAAGCCAAAGACGGCAGCTTTGGATTTGACTTCGAAGGAGTTTATGATGATGTAATTAATCAGAAGAAAATTGCTTATACAATGCCGGACTCAAGATATGTAATCACAAATTTTGAAAACCAGAACGGTAAAATAAAAGTAACCACAACTTTCGATGCTGAAAATGAAAATCCCGTTGAGATGCAAAGAGCAGGCTGGCAATCCATTCTGGACAATTTTAAAAAGTATGTTGAATCAAATTAGCTTTTGGAGAAATTATGAGAAAACTAATAATGTGGAATATCATTACACTCGATGGATATTTTGAAGGAAATAAAAACTGGGACTTACCTTTTCACGAGTTGGTTTGGGGGGAAGAACTTGAGAAACTAAGCCTTGAACAATTGTATTCGGCAGACTATCTTGTTTTCGGACGGGTAACTTATGAAGGAATGGCAGCTTACTGGCCAAAAGCAGAAGGAGAAATTGCAGAAATCGCAGGATTAATGAATAAAATTCCGAAACTCGTTTTCTCCAAAACATTAAAATCAGTTGATTGGAATAATTCCACCTTAATAAAGGAGAATGCTTCTGCTGAAATTTCTAAACTAAAAACTCAAGGTGATAAAGATATGTATGTATTTGGCAGCGCTAATCTTTCAGAGACATTTATTAACGATAATCTTTTTGACGAATACCGTATTGGAATAGCTCCGGTTATTTTGGGCAATGGACGTCCGCTCTTCAGACAGGGAATATCTTCCAGGAATTTATCTCTTATTTCTACACAACAGCTTTCGAATGGTGGTGTTGTATTAAAATTCAAAAATTAATTTGAACTTAACTTTAAAATACAAAGAATGAATTTTTATTATTAAGTGTACTAATGGCTAAAACGAATTTCAAATCGGTTGATGAATACATAAGTACTTTTCCTAAAGACACCCGGAAAATTCTAGAACAGGTACGGCAGACTATAAAAAATTCAGCTCCTGAAGCAGAAGAAACAATCAATTATCAGATACCAACATTTAAGTTGAGTGGAAATCTTGTTCACTTTGCCGCATTTAAAAATCATATTGGTTTTTATCCGACTTCATCCGGGCAAAAGGCATTTGAAAAAGAATTATCTGTTTATAAAAGCGGAAAAGGTTCGATACAATTCCCCATAGATAAGCCCCTACCTTTAGCGCTGATAAAAAAGATTGTTAAATATAGAATAAAAGAAAATCTTGGTAAGGATATTGGCAAGCCAAAAAAGAAAAAACTTTTATAAAGTCATGACATTTTTTATAATTAAACTGCTGAATCAACTTATCAATTCCGGTTCGAAATGAACGAAGAAAGAGAAATACAAATAAATAATCAGTTGAAATCAGATAATTCTCTCTGGCAGGAATTAAAAGATGCAATCCGCGGAAGTGAAGCCGATTATACTGAAATAAAAATCGGTAAAGCAATTTTCCTTCTTGCAGTTCCGATGATTCTTGAATTAATAATGGAATCTACCTTTGCAATTGTTGACATCTTCTTTGTTGGAAAGCTTGGACCTTCGGCAGTTGCAACAGTAGGTTTGACAGAAACATATTTATTTCTGCTTTATTCTATTGGGATGGGATTGTCGGTGGCAGTTACTGCAATAGTTGCAAGAAGAATTGGTGAGAAAGAAAAAGAAAAAGCCGGTATCAGTGCTGTGCAATCGATATTTCTTGCGATAATAATTTCACTTCCATTTTCAATCACCGGAATATTTTATTCGAAAGAATTGCTGGCGCTGATGGGTGCGGATGAGTGGGTGCTCGAACATGGTTATCGTTATACGCAATGGATGCTCGGCGGGAATGCAGTTATTATGCTTCTGTTTATCATCAATGCAATATTCAGAGGAGCCGGCGATGCTGCGATTGCAATGCGTGTTCTCTGGATAGCAAATGGAATTAATATTGTTCTCGATCCATTATTAATTTTTGGTTGGGGACCATTTCCTGAAATGGGAATTGAAGGTGCCGCAATTGCAACAAATATCGGAAGAGGAATCGGTGTTCTTACTCAATTATATTTTCTTTTCAAAGGAGTCAAGCATATTCGTGTTCTTAGAACCCAACTTCATTTACATTGGGAGACTATTAAGAATATTGTAAAAACCTCTCTCGGCGGAATCGGGCAGATGATAATCGCAATGACTTCATGGATCTTTATAATGAGAATTCTTGCTGAGTTTGGAAGCGAAGTAATTGCGGGAACAACAATCGCAATGAGAATAATGATGTTCACAATGATGCCGGCGTGGGGAATGTCAAATGCAGTTGCAACTTTAGTCGGACAAAATCTCGGAGCCAAAAAGCCTGAACGCGCAGAGCGATCTGTCTGGATAACAGGTATATGGAATATGGTATTCTTAATTGGAGTTGCCGTAGTGTATTTCGTAGCCAGCGAATCTTTAGTCGGAATATTTACAGACGATCTCAAAGTTATTTCAGTTGGTGCAATGTGGCTTCGGATTGTCTCGTACTCTTATTTTGTTTATGGCTGGTGGATGGTCGCATCACAGGCATTCAATGGTGCCGGAGACACTATCACTCCGACTAAAATAAATTTTGTTTTTTTCTGGTTGATTGAAATACCGCTTTCGTACTTTATGGCAAAAACATTAGGTATGGATTATTCAGGAGTTTTCTGGGCAATCTTTATTGCTGAAACTGCTGTTGGGTTATTTACTCTGTGGTTGTTTACAAAAGGTAAGTGGAAAACAGTTCAATTATAAATCAATATTCTTGGTTGAAATTTTCGGAGCGATTAGTTTGACTGAATGTAAAAACTTATTAATAAATGGATTATTGTAAGCCAATAATTAATTGTGAATAAATTAGTGCGCCAAAAAATTGTTAACAAATCGGACATAAAGAAGCTCACCTCTTCTCACAAGATATTTTCATTCATAAAGAACAATTACGGAATTCCTCCAAACTGGCAAAGACCGGAAGGGTTCGTCTCCTTATCAAAAATAATTTTAGAACAGCAAGTTAGTCTTGCTTCTGCCGAAGCACACTTTAAAAAACTTAATAATTATCTAAAAGAGTTTTCACCAACCGAAATTCTGAAACTCAATGATGAAGAAATGCGAGATTGTCAGATAAGTAGGCAAAAAGCAAAGTATCTTCGGGCGTTATCAGAAGCAGTAATAAACAGAGAATTAGATTTTAATTTGTTGTCAGAAATGGATACAGTTGATGTAAGGAAGAAACTTACAAGCATAAAGGGAATCGGAAATTGGACAACAGATATTTATTTGATGTTCTGTTTGCAGAATAAAGATATATTCCCTTCAGCTGACATTGCATTAATCTCGACAATCAAGGAATTGACAAACATAAAATCAGAAGAAGGAATTATTCGTTTTACAAAAAAACTGAAACCACATCGATCTTTAGCAGCGTACTTTTTATGGTTCTATTATCTTAAGAAAAGAAATAGAATTTAATTCTTTATTATAGCATATTAGCTGTATTGAAAAGGGAATTGTTGAAATACAAAAAGAGGATACTGTTTAACTATGCATAAAATAAAATTTGCCTTACTTATAATAAATTTATTCATCGGTAACACTGCTGTCTTTACCCAACAAATTACATACGAAACAATTACTAACATTCCATATTACACTAATTCAACAAATCAGATAGATAATTACAAAAACGAACGATGCAAGCTCGATCTTTATTATCCAACAAACA
>JALONF010000422.1 GCA_025455085.1 Ignavibacteriaceae bacterium | reverse complement strand
GATTTATTGAAGTATAAATTCTATGCCGGCACTCATGAAGAGGAATTGAAAATACCAGGATTATTTGTAAGTCAATTGATGATAATTAAAGATGTTACCGAAGAAATACAAACAGCTATGAATACAGCAGAATCTGACTCCGAAAAAGTTTTGAAAAGAAATGAAAAGATCAGGGAGATTAAAGCAAAATATTCTGAGAAGAATCCCGAATTATATTATGAAATCATTTCCTTGTATTATGGTGGGAAATATTCTTTATATGGATATAAAAAGTATAATGATATAAGACTGGTTTTTGCTCCTGAACTTATCGTTTCAAAGCTTGGAGGTGATTATGATAACTTTACTTATCCCAGGTATGGATTTGATTGTGCTTTCCTTCGTGCTTATGAAAACGACAAGCCGATAAAAACTGAATATTATTTTAACTGGAGTACTGAACCGATTTACGAAAACCAGCCGGTTTTTGTTGTTGGAAATCCGGGAA
This sequence comes from Ignavibacteriaceae bacterium, assembly GCA_025455085.1. GTDB lineage: Bacteria > Bacteroidota > Ignavibacteria > Ignavibacteriales > Ignavibacteriaceae > IGN2. The sequence continues at coordinate 2,141 of JALONF010000422.1, read as the reverse complement.
GCACGAACCGGTTGTATACAGTTGCTCAACTTGAGTATATAAGAGATTTTCAATTTGGATTGCAGACACCGATGAGAAAGGAATTATATAAAATTTATGATGAGCTTGTCAAAGAAACCAATGCGGAAGATATGAAGTTGATTGCAACTCTATTTAATGTAGGAAATGGTTTAAAAGTATATGAATCAACTTATAATGCGTTAAAGGATCCTTTTTTTATGGCAAGGAAAAAAGATTTTGAGAAAAAATTCAGTCATGATATTTATTGTGATCCGGATTTGGCAATTAAGTATGGTAGTATCTGGAAGAAGATTGAGGATAACAGAAGAGAAGCTTCAAAATATGTCAATGAAATGTATGCTCTTTCCATCAGCTCAACTTATTCACCAAAATATTTTTTTGTAGCGAAAGATTTAATAAAACTTGCAGGGCAGTTAAGCCTTACAGAAACCGAGCGTGAGGAAGCATTCAAAATGGAAAACCTGAATAGTTTGATTGAAAATATTTTCCCAGCAAATTTTGATAAGAGGGTGGAAGACAGAAAGCTTTTAGTTTATCTAAACGTAATTAAGAATAACCTTCCTTCAGAAAATGAGATTGCTGAAATTTTGTTACAAGGAAGCGAGGTTAGATCATCCGCAGAACTGATTCTCTCAAAATCTAAAATTACAACTAAAGAAGGTGTTATTGCACTAGCCAAATCAGGATCTGAAGCAATACTAAACTCAGAAGATCCATTCATACGATTTGTTCTTGCTTCACAAGGAAGATTGGAAGAGTTAAAAACCAGAGATAAGCAGTTGGATGATATAGATGAGATAAATAATCAATTGCTTGGTAAAGCTTTATATGAAGTTTATGGCGATGCAATTCCACCTGATGCCACTGGTACGCTGCGGATTTCAGATGGAGTGCTAACGGGTTATGATTATAATGGCACCCGTGCCCCATACAAAACCACTTTTTATGGATCGCTTGACAGGTATTATTCGTTCAATAAAAAATTTCCATTTAACCTTCCTGAATACTGGGAAACTTTACCGGATGAATTTGATCCTTCCACGCCGCTGAATTTTGTGAGCACGTGCGATATAATTGGAGGAAACTCCGGAAGCCCGACACTTAATATTGATGCTGAAGTTGTTGGCCTTGCATTCGATGGAAATATGGAAAGCCATTCAGGAAGATTTATTTATACTACAGAAATAAATAGAACTGTAAGTGTTAGTGCAGAAGGAATGGTTGAGGCAATCCGTAATCTTTACAAGGCAGAACGATTAGCTGATGAAATATTGAATGGAAAAATTGAGTGAGCTAATTAAGTATTCTTGGGCAGATAAAATATCAAAGTAAACTCATTCAGCTTTTAACACTTTACCTACTTTAGCACTTTCGTTGAAGAGCTGCTCGGTGAGAATAATGTCATCCTTAATTTCTAATCCGGATTGCTTTAATCCCCTGGCAAGCCAGGTATTGCAAGTATTAAATAAATGATATTCTCCGATAGCTTTAAAGAAGTAAACCCGGTTTAAATTTTGGGTGCTTAAAACTTTATGCTCTTTCTTTTCATCTCTCCAGATAGTGTCAGCTATATAATTTAATAGAATTGTTAATTGTTCATCGCTAATTTTTAATTCAACAACAATCTCCGAAATATCAAAGTATTGCTGCAATGTAATGTAACTACCTTCAACTCTGAGTGTGCTTGGTGTTGCGTGAAAAAGAGGCCTGGTAAGCCAAATCCCAATCAAAATCGGGATGTTGATAAAATGCCTCATCACCCCAGCCGATATCAATCAATTCAGCAGTCCTGAAATATTTTACTTCAGGAAAAATTAATGAATCGACATCTTCAGTATGAAAAACAACAGCAGTATGCCATCTTTGCTTTATCAGGTAAATTGTCTTTAAAGAATCATCCTGAAAGAAATCTTTTTCAGCCTCTTTTGAAAAACCACAACACTCCCAATCTATCGGAGTAACTAGAAGTGTAGGAGAAGTATGCAGAAAAAAGAAAATTACCGGAAAGATTATTATGTTGTTCATGTAAATTTTTTAAAGTTCTCTTTAATCTTAACATAAAAGAAATTTATATGAAAATCCTCCTAAAAAGTGTTCCGTTTTCTTTCTTTCTCTTGCTC
>JALONF010000078.1 GCA_025455085.1 Ignavibacteriaceae bacterium | reverse complement strand
AGCGATATCCCTATACTTCTTACTTCTAATGATTCGTCCAATGAAGAGGACGCGAAGAAAGCTGGCGCTGCTTTTATTCTGAAGGATTCTCCAATCCTAATAACCAGGCTTCAACATTTTATGAATAACAATTTTGGATTTGGTGATTTTATCTTCAAAACAGCAGACGGTGTTGAAGTCGGCAGAGCAAACGATTTGAAGAGCATGGAAGAACAATTAAAAGTTGTTCCCTTGGAAAGCATAAAATATCATGCTGAAAAAAACCATTTTTCAAATTGGTTTAAAGCAAGAACTGAGTTTTGGCTTGCTCACAAATTAAGACCTAGAAAAGTTTCAGACTATTCGACAGGAGATGCATTAAGAAAAGATCTTGTTCATTCCATTCACAATTACCGGATGGCACGGCAGCGGGGAATAATAACAGACTTCAACAAAGAAACCTTCGACCCGGAAAGCAGTTTTGCTCGCATCGGTGGTGGTTCACTCGGCGGTAAAGCAAGAGGACTTGGTTTTGTAAATACGCTTATTAATGATTATCAGCTAAGGGATCAGTTTGATGATGTTTTAATCTATGTGCCACCCGCAGTAGTTCTTGCTACAAATGTTTTTGATGATTTTCTTGATATAAATAACCTCAGGAGTTTTGCACTTCACTGCGATAACGATGAAGAGATAACTCAAAAATTTCTGGAAGCATCAAAGTTTCCGGAAGATATTCTGGGTGAGCTTGCAGCGTTTCTGGATATAATCAGAAGTCCGCTTGCAGTAAGATCTTCAAGCTTGCTGGAAGATTCACAGTACCATCCGTTTGCAGGTGTTTATCAGACATATATGATTCCAAATGATAATTCAAATTCACTGATTCGCCTCAATGATCTTCTGATAACTATAAAACGAGTTTATGCTTCAACCTTTTATCAGAATGCAAAAAATTATATCAAGGTAACGTCGTACCGATCTGAAGAAGAAAAGATGGCTGTGATCATTCAAAAAACGGTTGGCAACTATCACGAAAACAGATTCTACCCCGATTTTTCAGGTGTTGCAAAGTCATATAACTTTTATCCGCTTCCTCCACAAAAATCTACTGACGGAATTGTTTCTGCTGCACTCGGACTTGGTAAATGGGTTGTTGAAGGCGGTAACACAGTCAGGTTTTGTCCAAAATATTCCACTGACTTACTTCAGTTCCATTCAGTTAAAGAATCACTTAACAGCAGCCAGATGGAATTTTTTGCGTTACAGATTGATGAGAAAACTGATTTTGGAAATGTCACGTATGATAAATTAGTTAAAACATTTCCTTTGAGTGTTGCTGAGAAGGATGGTCCATTGAGGTTTGTCGGTTCGACTTACATTCCAGAGAATGATGCAATTTACGACGGACTCGGAAGAAACGGAATTCGTCTTGTTACTTTCGGACAAGTATTAAGAAATAAAATTTTTCCACTCGCAAACGTTCTTGAATTACTGCTTGAAATGGGTAACTGGGGAATGGGAACTCCTGTTGAGATTGAGTTTGCTGTTAATATGTCAAACCCCGCTGGTAAGAAAAAAGAATTTGGATTACTTCAGATGAGACCACTTGTAGTTAGCCATGAATTTGAAGAACTAAAACTCGACGATGTTCAAAAAGAAAAGCTAATTTGTCAGAGCAATCAGGTTTTGGGTAACGGAATTATTCAGGATATTTATGATGCCGTTGTTGTTGATTATAATTTGTTTGATCGTGCAAAGAGCAGAGAAGTTGCTGCTGAAATATCTTCCTTAAACAATAAATTGATTACAGTAGGGAAACCATATTTGCTTGTTGGTGTCGGTCGCTGGGGCTCACTTGATCCATGGCTTGGAATACCTGTAACATGGGAACAAATTGCGGGTGCACGAGCGATCATCGAGACATCTTTCAAAGATATGGCTGTTGAACCATCACAAGGTTCACATTTCTTTCAGAATATAACGTCCTTTATGGTTGGCTATTTTACAGTAAACTCAATTCAACAAAATGGTTTTGTAGATTGGGCTTGGCTTTTAGCCCAGGACGCTGTTGAAAGTAAGATTTATACAAAGCACGTAAGATTTAAAAAGCCGATAGTCATTAAAATGAACGGTCATGAAAATAAAGGTATTATCATAAAACCTATTTGATATTAGAAAAATTGGAGTAACACTTGGCAGAAGAAAATAAAATAACACGAGAAGAAGTTCCGGATGCCTGTCCGCACTGCGGCAATAAGCTTTCACCCTGGCAGCAGGTTCTGCTTGCAACAGACAGAGCGCTTGTTTGCAAGAAGTGCTGGTACAGAATCATTCTTGATGTAATTCCAACAACGAAAAAAACAGATTCAGATAAAAAGAATAAAGGTTAAAACTAATGGAATCCTATAATTCATTTAAAGTAGCACGTCAGCAAGTGCTGGAAGCAGCCAAGATTCTTAATCTTGATGATGCAACAACAGAATTTTTAAGCACTCCGCAGATAGAAGTTAATTTTACCATTCCGGTTAAAATGGATTCAGGAGAAACTAAAATTTTCCAGGCTTTCAGAATTCAGTACAACTATGCAAGAGGACCAGCAAAAGGCGGAGTTCGTTTTCATCCGGAAGAGACAGTTGATACAATACGAGCACTTGCCTGCTGGATGACTTGGAAGACTGCAGTTGTTGATCTGCCTCTTGGCGGAAGTAAAGGCGGAGTCCGATGCAATCCCAAAAAATTATCTGAACGAGAACTTGAACGGATATCACGCGAGTATATCCGTGCAATATCGCCCTTGATAGGTGTGGATATCGATGTTCCAGCAACAGATGTATATACAAATCCTCAAACTATGGCATGGATGATGGATGAGTACGAAACTATAACAAAGAGACACAGCCCCGGAGTATTTACAGATAAACCCACACAGGTTGGTGGAACTGAAGGTCGAAGAGATGCGACTGCAAGAGGAGGAATAATTTCTGTTCGTGAAGCTTGCAAGGCATACGGATTTGATCCGGGCAGAGCGTTTGCTGTTCAGGGATTCGGTGATGCAGGACAACGAGCTGCACTCTTACACAAAGAGATGCTTGGCGGAGGAAAACTTATTGCTGCAAGCGATTCACGCGGTGCAATATTTAACAAAAAAGGATTGGATCCCGAAGAGTTGGTGCATCATAAACTTAAAACTGGATCGGTAATGAACTTCCCGGGCAGCAAAGAAATTTCTCATGAAGAACTTCTTGAACTTGATGTTGAGATTTTGTACCCGGCGGCACTTGAAAATGCCATCAACATAAAAAATGCAAAGAACATTAAGGCAAGAGTCGTATGCGAACTTGCTAATGGCCCAACTACGCCTGAAGCTGATTTAATTCTCTTTAAAAATAATGTTCACGTCATTCCTGATATTCTTGCGAGTGCAGGTGGAGTAACCGTTTCGTACTTCGAAATGGTTCAGGATAAATCATTATTCTTTTGGGAAGAAGAAGAAGTTCATAAACAGCTTGATAAAAAATTAACTCTTGCATATAAACGAGTTCAGGAAGCAATAAAAGAAAAGAAAGTTCATCCACGTTTAGCTGCAATGCTCGTTGGGGTTGCCCGCGTTGCACAGGCTTGCCAACTTAGAGGATGGGTCTAAAATATTGAATATCGAATTTTGAATTTCGAAATCATAGATTAGGCTTCATTAGTCTTCATTCCTTGTTCGATATTCGATTTTCAATTAATTTCATAGGAACATTTCTTCCCTGGCAAAGTAAAAGGTTTAGAAATAACTAAACCGGAGGTTACAATGCCGTCTATAAAAAATCCAAAAGCAGATTTAAGAAAGCTTTATTATCGCACTTTTGAGGTAAGCCTGATTTTAGCACTTGCAGTAATTGTAGCCGCTTTTCAATTCTCACCTCAAGTTGCTAAAATAGAATCAGTGAAAACAGATCCTCAGGAAATAATAAAGATTGAGGATATTACTAACACAGTTCATAAGCCTGATATTCCTCCACCGCCAAAAACGCCGCAAATTATTACAGCCACAGTTGATGATTTATCCGATGACTTCGTACTACCGGATATTGATGATGTTGAGCCTGTAAAACTTCCGGACAAGCCGCCAACAAAACCTGATATAGATTTGTCTGACGAAATTTTTATTGAAATTCCAGAAGAACTTCCATCACCAGTCGGTGGATTGAAATCTCTACAGGAAAAAGTTCACTACACTGAAATTGCAAAGAGAATCGGATTGGAAGGAACAGTTTACATTCAAGCGAAGATTGACAAGAATGGAGATGTTGTTGAAGTAATAGTTTTGAAGGGACTTGGCGCCGGTCTGGATGAAGAAGCACTCAACGCTGTCAAATTAACTAAGTTTGTTCCGGGAAAGCAAAGAGGAAAAGCTGTGAAAGTAAAGATGGTTATCCCTATCAAGTTTGTGCTGAAGTAATATAGAAAACAAAGTATTCTGTTCGATTTTTCAACAAGCCTCTAACATCTTTGCTGATTGATTATTATCTTTAAATAAGAATATTAAAAATTATCAATCAGCTTTAATCCAATCAAAGTTTAAATGCACGATTACTCTATAATAAAAGATATCGTCCTTATTCTTCTGGTTTCTATACCAATTATTGTAATCTTTAACCGCATTCAACTGCCGAGCATCGTTGGTTTTCTTATTGCAGGAATTATTCTTGGTCCTTCGGTGCTCAAGATTATCAGCAACCCTGAGCAGATTGAAGTTATGGCTGAGATTGGAGTAATCCTTCTTCTTTTTTCTGTTGGCCTTGAAGTATCTCTCAAGGAATTACTAGATATAAAAAAAATACTTCTGATTGGAGGCGGACTTCAGGTTCTCGCAACAATTTTATTATCCTCAGTTATAATTTATGTAATTGGGGTGCCGGTTAAGCAAGCAATATTTTTTGGAATGCTTATCAGCCTGTCAAGTACTGTAATAATTCTTAAGCTATTGTCAGATAAAGATGAGCTTGATGCACCTCACGGAAAATTTTCAGTGGCGATCTCAGTATTTCAGGATCTCGCAATTGTTCCGATGTTTTTAATTGTTGACTTGTTGGGTACTTCTGATCAGGTCAGTTTTGGTGAAGTATCAATTCGTTTACTTACTGCTTTTGGTGCTGTCGCAATTATCATTTTCGTAGCAAAATATCTCTCTCCGCACATACTTTATCGTCTTGCAAAACTAAGGATGAAGGAGATTTTCACAGTTGGAGTTATACTATTGATTCTTGGTACTGCTTACTTTACTTATTCGATGGGGCTGTCGTTTGCCCTCGGTGCTTTCATTGCGGGACTAATTTTTTCTGAATCAGAATACAGCCATCAGATAATAGCGGATACTCTTCCCTTGCGGGATGCGTTTAATAGTTTATTTTTTGTCTCCATTGGATTGCTGCTAAACTTAAGCTTCGTTGTGGAAAATCCTTTAATTGTAATTGCATCATCACTTGGGGTAGTTTTATTAAAGGCAATGATAGTTTTCCTTATCGTAATTTTTCTAAAATACCCTGTAAGAATTGCTGTTCTCGTTGGAATTGGACTTGCACAGGTTGGCGAGTTTTCATTTATTCTTGGTGAATATGGGTTTAGACTTAATCTTGTTCCTCCTGAGTTATTCAACCTCCTGATTTCTTCAACAATCATTACAATGATTCTCACACCATTTCTATTCAAGTTGGCTCCGAGGATTGCAGGTAAGTCAGGTAAAATCGATCAAAGTAAATCAAAAGAAAAATTAATTGAAGACGTTCAGAATCATGTTATCATTGCCGGGTTTGGGTTGAACGGAAGAAATCTTGCTCACGTTCTTAAAGAAACAGGAATTAAATATGTTATTATTGAAATGAATCCAGATACAATTAAGAAAGAAAAATTAAAAGGCGAAAATATTATTTACGGTGATATCGGAAATTACGAGGTTCTTAAATCAGCCAGGATAGATAAAGCTAAAATTCTTGTGATTGCGATATCTGACCGTTCAACTTCAAGAAGAGCAGTGAAGCTTGCTAAACAATTTAACCCTAATTTATTTGTCATTGTACGAACAAGATTTATGAAGGAAACAAATGAGCTTGTAATGCTCGGTGCAGACATGGTAATCCCTGAGGAGTTTGAAACATCAATACAAATTTTCAGACAGGTGCTTGAGCAGTATCATATTCCTCTGAATGTAATTATGCAGCAGGTTAATTTGCTCAGAGGTGAATCGTATAAATATCTACGATCTGAAGAAGGGGCAGAGGTTGGTTTTACTCATATTGATGAAATACTCTCGGCAAGACTAACAGATACTTTTTACCTAAATGATGATAACAAGTTTGCAGGAAAAACAATTGGCGAATTGAATTTACGCAGCAAAACAGATGCAACCATAATTGCAATTGTAAGAAAAGGAACAACTATTACTACTCCAAATGCAAAAGATACTCTTCACGCAGGAGATACAATAGTTATTACTGGCACACACAAAGCTGTAGATGATGCTTTTGATTTGTTATCCGGCAAATCTGCTTAAATGACTTTATCGATCTTAGTTCAACTAGCTTTCTTAATATTTATTCGAAAAACCGACTTTTCTCAAAACTGGTGAAACTATTTCCGCTTTGAGTCACCAAATAGCCGTAATTCAAACTATTTTATTTGCATATAAATTGTATATAAATAACGGATATTTGGATTTCTACAAATGAGACTTAATCAGATATTTACAGAAATTAAACTTAAATTAGAATTATAAATAAACTTTAATGGGGTCAATAATGACAAAATATTTTTTACTTGTTGCTCTTTTCCTTTTTGCTGCACTCAATATTTTTCCGCAGAATTATAAGGAAGTCAAAATATATCTTAACGAGGTTACAGATATTCAAACACTTCTAAATTCAGGTATGGAATTCGACCATCTCGTTTACGAAAAGGATAATTCAATAAGAACCTTCGTTAGTGATAATGAATTTACGATTCTTAAATCAACGGGCTTCACCTATGAAATACTGATTGATGACTGGTATACACATTATGAAAATCTTCCAAAACTAACAGAATTTGAGAAACAACAATTTATTCAGCAAAGCAAAACAGATTTTAATGTTGGCGGTTTTGGTTATGGTTCAATGGGCGGGTTTTATACATTGACTGAAATAAATGCTGAGCTTGATTCAATGTATATGATGTATCCAAATATAATAACTCAAAAATTTTCTATCGGTTTATCAGTTGAGAATAGACCTATTTATGCTGTTAAAATATCAGATAACCCAAACGTAAATGAAAGCGAACCACAGGTTCAAATCAATTCTCTAATACATGCAAGAGAGCCGCAAGGAATGATGACAGTAATGTATTATATGTATTACCTGCTCGAAAATTACGGCACCGATCCAGAAGTAACTTATCTTGTAAATAACAGAGAAATTTATTTTATCCCTTGTATAAATCCTGATGGTTATGAATACAACAGACAGACAAATCCTAATGGTGGTGGACAGTGGCGTAAGAACAGAAGAAATAATGGTGGAAGCTATGGTGTAGACTTGAATAGAAACTTCGGATATATGTGGGGTTACGATAACATCGGTTCAAGCGGGACTCCAAGTTCAGAAACTTATAGAGGTCCTTCCGCTTTCTCAGAACCTGAAACTCAGAGAATAAGGGATTTTTCCAACACAAAAAATTTCAAGACTACACTCAACTACCATACGTATGGCAACTATCTGCTTTATCCATGGGGATATATTAGTTCGCCTTCACCAGATAATTCTATCTTTGATGAATTCTCAACAGATATGGTTGCTTATAACGGTTACGAGAATGGACAGCCGCCGGCAATATTGTATACAGTAAATGGTTCATCTGATGACTGGATGTACGGCGAGCAAACAACTAAACCAAAGATTTTTGCGATGACACCTGAAGTTGGAACCACCGGCTTCTGGCCAACGCAAGCAGAGATATTTCCGCTTGCAATCGAAAACCTTATGCCGAATCTC
>JALONF010000421.1 GCA_025455085.1 Ignavibacteriaceae bacterium | reverse complement strand
CCAGTTTACGCTTCTTACTATAGCAGTGAAAAATTAATCTTGTTAATTATAAAAATTATATTGGTTGATGATCAAAAGCACTTCTTTAAGTATTGCAATTGCTTCTTCACTATCAATATCGCCCTCAATGCCAAGAGTAATTTTTTTAGAATGGCTGCCGCAAACGCATAATAAAGAAACACCCTTTACTTCTTTATTTGCATCCTGAACACATTGCTTGGTCCATGTATAATAAGCAGCCTGACCCCCGTCTATTTCGAAGGTTTTTGTTTCAGAAAATTCGGTAAAATCATTCCCTGTTGGACTGGGTTTGTGAGTTTCTTGGTTCGGCCAAAATGTTGAAAAAGGTATTGCTTTTTCCATCATATTGCCATAAGCGTCAGAGTACAAAGCGATATTTACACCAATGCTTGTTTGTTTATAGTTTTCTTTATTGCTGCCACAACCATATTTTCCGGATCTAGTTAGTCCAAAGTCTACGGTTACAATCTCATCGGCCTTTAAAAAATTCCCATTAACCAAGGTATAATTGTCAGGAATTTTCTTTGTAAAATCCTCGGGCAACGGATTCTGTGCGTTAACCGAAACATGACTGATGATAAACAGAATCACAGATATTAAAACGCTCTTGTACATAACTGTTTCTCCTATGTTTTATTGTTTCTAGTTTAATGAATTCCACTCTGCGGTTAAGTGCCCTATTGGCTGCCTGGACCTCATAAATACTAGTTTTTGTTTGTTCAAAATTAAAAAATGTTATTTTGTAAATCATCAAGGGTCAAATTGAGATTTGATTACTTTAAAATAAATTCCAGCGATTCTCTATGCGCCCTAATTGTCTTATCCAAATCTTCTTTGCTGTGGGCAGTTGAAACAAACAAAGCCTCGAACTGTGCGGGGGCAAGATAAACTCCTCGTTTCAACATTTCGTGAAAATATTTTCCGTATAATATAGTATCCGATTTGATGGCCGATTTGAAATCATCAACATTGTCTTCAGTAAAGAAAATGCACATCATAGAGCCAACGCGGTTCATTGCATAATTTTTTCCAACAGCGCTCAGGTTTGTTTTAAATCCTTTTTCAAGATAGGAAGACCTTTCCTCAAGCTGTTTGTAAATACCCGGATTGTCTTTGATATGCTTCAGTGCGGCATAACCCGCAGCCATTGCAAGGGGATTTCCGCTTAATGTTCCTGCTTGGTAAACAGGACCGCTTGGCGCAATCTTCTCCATTATTTCTTTCTTTCCTCCAAAGGCACCAACAGGCAAACCGCCGCCGATAATTTTTCCAAAGGTTGATAGATCCGGCCTTATGCCCAAAACTTCCTGTGCACCGCCGGCGGCAACACGGAAACCAGTCATCACCTCATCAAATATTAAAACGATTTTTTCTTCATCACAAATTGATCGAAGCTCTTTGATAAAATCATCTTTTACCTTTACGACTCCCATATTGCCGGCAATTGGTTCAATTATAACCGCAGCAATTTCATTTTTATATGCCGAGACAAGTTTCTTAATTGAGTTGATATCATTGTAATCAGCAAGGAGAGTATCTGCGGCATTTCCTTTTGTTACTCCGGGAGAAGTCGGAACGCCGAGCGTTAAGGCCCCGGAACCTGCTTTGATAAGAAAGTAATCTGCATGTCCGTGATAGCATCCCTCAAACTTTATAAATTTTTCTTTTCCCGTATATCCTCTTGCTGCACGAACCGCACTCATTGTTGCTTCTGTTCCGCTGTTCACCATTCGTACCATTTCAATGGAAGGGACAAGTTCCGTTATTAGTTTTGCCATCTCAACCTCCAAGGAAGTTGGTGCACCGAAACTGGTTCCGTTTTCAATTGCTGCTTTCAGAGCATCAACAATGAAATGTGGATTGTGTCCAAAGAGATGAGGCCCCCAGCTTCCTATGTAATCTATAAATTCATTTCCATCCGCATCCCAGAATTTTGACCCTTCCCCACGTTTAATAAATAATGGATCTCCGCCAACGGATTTAAATGCTCTTACCGGTGAGTTAACCCCGCCCGGAATATATTTTTTTGCTTCTTCGAATAATTTTTTGCTTGTTTCTATATTCATTTTTTTTGATGTTTAAGTTATTTGTAATCAAATTCTACTGATTGTTTCTCCAGCTCTGGCGCTTCAGTTCCAAATAGAAGTTTATAATCTTTTTCTCTTCCATTTTCCCACCACTCTTCAGGAATTACATTCCAGGTGCTTATAATCCAGGTGCTTATAATCCCGGGGTTAATTGTTTTCTTTTCTTCTATCCACCTTGTCATATAAAAGCGAAAGTCCTTTTCGGTTGATGCGATGATCCTATTTAATAATTCTTCTCTTGGAATACCGGCGCCGCGTGTCAGGTGTCCGCCGCCACCGCTTCCGCGGTATGAATTTATTGCTACAGTGTATGTTGAGTCGATATGAAAAACGGAACCATTGGACAGCGAGGTAATTGATATTCTATCTCCCGCTGGTTTTGATACATCAACGGTATAATTAATTCCCGCAGCAGAAGAGTAATTGTAAAACCTTTCTTCGGTTTCCGGGGTGTTGTAACGAGAGGAAAATTTTATGTCACCGTTTTCATCTTTGGCAAATCGAATTAGATGATCATTCTCATCCTTCATTTCATTAAACCAGTTTCCGTAGGAGTATTCAAGATAGCCCTTTATTTCCCGCCCGGATAAAGCCATCGTATACAGATAATTTTCATAATGATATATTCTGAAAAAATCCTTAATATAAATCCAACCCTCACCAATAGTGGTATTGAAAGTTAGAGGAGAAGTAAAAGAAATATCTGCATCCGTAATGTCAAGCTGAATCATATGGATCAGATCAACAAATTCTGAGGGACCAAATATTGACTCTCTGGAAGAAATATTTTTTGAAATTTGTCCAAGTGGCTTATTAACGTAGTCTTTTACTTCTGCCAGAGGTTGCCTATACCTGTTGATAAAAGTTTCGTCTGGTTTGTAATCTTTTGTTTCGACTATTTCACCAGCAGAACTATTTTTTCTCCATTTACCCATTGTGCTATCAAACGTCATCTGGATGCTGGCGACAGCAACTGTTTTTGCTTTAGATAGCGGACCGAGAATTAACACCTCATCATTATTTATATTTTTCGTTGTGAAGTTCCATCCCGCATGGTCGTGTCCAACAAACACAACATCAAATCCCAGTACCTGTTCCGCAATGAGCTGAGCGGCGTTTTCATTTTTATATGTGTCCGCAGTTTCTCCTCCGTATGTATAATCAACCCCGGAATGAAACAGACCAATTAATAAATCAGGCTTTTCTTTTTCCTGAATAATGTTTACCAAATCTTCGCTGTTTCTATCATATCATCGAAACGCATTCCTTCCCAGAGTTTTTGCGGGAGCCAATTTGGAACACCGGGAGTAGTTAAACCAAGCACAGCAACCCGGACACCCCCTCTTTCAATTATAGTATAAGGTTCAAAATATGGCTCGTCAGTTTTTATGTTTGTAACATTTGCCGCAAGCCATGGAAATTTTATTTCCCGTCCGAATTTATCGTACACATCGTGACCGGTTTCTATGTCATGATTGCCAATGGTTGCGGCATCATATTCCATAAAGTTCATAGCATCAGAAAAAACGTGGGTTCTGGCCGTATCTACGAAATTATAAAAGTAAGTTATTGGATCACCCTGAATTAAATCTCCGTTATCCAGCAGGATTACTTCTTGATCTTGATGCGCTCTTTGTTCTAACACATATGAATAAACGTGTGCGAGGGAACTGGTTAAAGGCATGTCGCTGGTTAGTTCATTAGGAAGTAACGCACCGTGAACATCACTTGTTTCGATGATTTTAAGATTAACCGTCTGTGCGGAAACAAAACCAGCAAAGAGAGTATATATTAAAAGGACAGATAATCTTTTAGCCATATTAATTTCGAAGATGTTGTTGTTGAGATTGCTTGAAAAAATGATAGGAAAGTTAACAATATTTCCCTTTTTATTTGATGTAATGATTTATCAGGAGCGTAAGTTTGCGGGGTGAATTCAATTTATCGATCTGATTTTCAACCACAAGGTTATTTCAGAACACTTCGGAAAAAGACCAGCAGTTCTTGTTCTCCGTTATTTACTTTCGATACTTCTGAATATGGCAGGAT
>JALONF010000001.1 GCA_025455085.1 Ignavibacteriaceae bacterium | reverse complement strand
CTCAGAGCAATATTCGGAGATAAAGCCGGTGATGTGAAAGATGCTTCATTGAAAGCTCCTCCGGGATTAAGGGGAACCGTTATCAAGACCAGACTTTTCAGCAGAAAGAAAAGAGATGCTGATTCAAAGAAATCGGAAAAAGCTCTGCTGGATTCTCTTGAGCACGAACACAATCATCGTTTAAAAGAAAATTATGCAAAGCTTGTTGAAAAATTAACCAAGCTTTGTGAAGGATTAGTAACAACCGGAATAAGAGATCTTGATGGATCAGTTGCGCTTAGAGGTAATACAACTATTAAAGATTCGACTTTCTCTGCTATTGAAGATGTAACCAAGCTTGATTACACTCTTGACTGGTTTGATAGCAAAAAGACTAATCAACACATAAAAACTTTATTTAAAAATTATTTTGACAAAACAGCTGAAATAGGTGAAGACTATAAACGCGAGAAAATTAAAATCGCCAGCGGTGATGAACTTCCTCCGGGAATTGTTCAGCTAGCAAAAGTTTATGTAGCCAAGAAGAGAAAAGTTTCGGTTGGTGATAAGATGGCAGGCAGACACGGCAACAAAGGTGTTGTTGCTAAAGTTGTCCCGGTTGAAGATATGCCTTACTTACCTGATGGTACTCCAATGGATATTATTTTGAATCCACTTGGTGTGCCTTCAAGAATGAATCTTGGACAGCTTTATGAAACTGCACTTGGATGGGTTGGAAAAACTTTAGGGGTGAAATTCGCTACTCCGATTTTTGACGGTGCCAAAGTAGAGGACGTTGAAGAGTGGCTTGGAAAAGCAAATATGGAATTAGGTTCGAAAACAGATCTTTATGATGGTCGATCAGGAGAAAAGTTCCATCAGAAAGTTACCTGCGGATATATCTACATGATGAAACTAAGTCATCTTGTTGATGATAAGATTCATGCCCGTTCCATTGGACCCTACTCTTTAATTACTCAGCAGCCGCTTGGCGGAAAGGCTCAGTTTGGCGGTCAGCGTTTCGGAGAAATGGAAGTATGGGCACTTGAAGGATACGGCGCTGCTTATACTTTGCAGGAAATATTGACGATTAAGAGTGATGATGTTGCAGGAAGAGCTAAAGCTTATGAAGCTATTGTTAAAGGTGACAATTTGCTGAACCCCAATATACCAGAGTCATTTAACGTATTAATTAAAGAGCTGCAGGGATTAGGGCTCGACGTTACGATAAATTAATTCATTTATTAATAAGAATTTTAATAGAACTTAGGAGATAAAATATGGCTTTCAGAATCCAAGAACATGCAATGATGGATATAGACAGCATTACGATTAGTCTTGCAAGTCCCGATGATATTTTATCAAGATCGTATGGAGAGGTTACTAAGCCTGAAACAATTAATTACAGATCATTCCGTCCGGAAAAAGATGGTTTGTTCTGTGAAAAAATATTTGGTCCCACACGCGATTGGGAATGTTTTTGCGGTAAGTATAAAAGAATAAGATACAAAGGTATAATTTGCGATAGATGCGGAGTTGAAGTTACACAGAAGAGCGTGCGTCGTGAAAGAATGGGACACATTGGTCTAGCAGTACCTGTTGTTCATATCTGGTTTTTCAGATCACAGCCTTCAAAGATTGGAAACATCATTGGGTTAAGTCTTAAAGAACTTGAAAAGGTTATTTATTATGAATCTTATATTGTTCTGAACCCTGGACCAACTGGATTAAAAAAGGGCGATCTTATTTCTGAAGATCAATACTTTGAAGTGATGAGCTCATTGCCCTCAGAAAATCAAAGATTTGAAGATACTCATCCAGATAAGTTTGTTGCGAAAATCGGCGGCGATGCTGTTAAAACAATTCTCAGGAATACAAATGTAGAAAAGCTATCAGAAGAACTTCGTGAACAGGTTAAAGTTGAGACTTCGCAGCAGAAAAAGGCTGATCTCCTAAAAAGATTAAGAGTAATTGAAGCGTTTAAAGCTGAAAATATAAAAGTTGAAAACAAGCCTGAGTGGATGGTGCTAAGTTATATCCCGGTCATTCCACCAGAACTCAGACCTCTTGTTCCACTTGAAGGTGGAAGATTCGCAACAAGCGATTTGAATGATTTGTATAGAAGAGTAATCATTCGTAATAATCGTCTGAAAAGATTGATGGACATTAAGGCTCCGGAAGTAATTCTTCGAAATGAAAAGAGAATGCTTCAGGAGGCAGTCGATGCTCTCTTTGATAATTCACGAAGAGGAAGTGCGGTTAGAAGTGACAGCAATCGTCCGTTGAAATCTTTGAGTGATATGCTCAAAGGTAAGCAGGGAAGATTCCGTCAGAATTTGTTAGGAAAAAGAGTCGATTATTCTGCACGTTCCGTTATTGTTGTTGGTCCTGAACTCAAGCTGCATCAATGCGGTCTTCCAAAAGATATAGCAGTTGAATTATTTAAACCTTTCCTGATAAGGAAGCTTATCGAAAGAGGACACAACAAAACCGTAAAGAGCGCAAGAAAAGTTGTTGACAGAAAAGATCCGATGATATGGGACATCCTTGAAAAAATAATTCAAGCTCATCCGGTTCTCTTAAACCGTGCACCAACTCTTCACAGATTAGGAATTCAGGCTTTTCAACCAATACTTATTGATGAAAAAGCTATCCAGTTGCACCCAATGGTGTGTACCGCGTTTAATGCTGACTTCGATGGTGATCAGATGGCGGTTCACGTTCCGCTTTCTTACGAAGCACAGCTTGAAGCGTCTTTATTAATGCTCAGCAGTCATAATATATTATCTCCTCAGAATGGAAGCCCGATTGTTGTTCCAACTCAGGATATAGTACTTGGTTGTTATTACCTCACAAAGCAAAAAGAAGGTGATAAGGGCGAGGGCATGCTATTCTACTCTCCTGAAGAAGTTATAATAGCTTATGATAATAAGAAGGTTGGTCTGCACGCTAAGATTAAAGTTAAGATAGAAGACAATTTCATTGAAACAACCACCGGGAGAGTAATCTTCAATCAAGTTCTTCCAAAAGAAATGGGTTACATCAACCAGTTGCTTATTAAAAAAGTGTTTGGTGGAATTATTGGCAAAATGTACATCCAGCTTGGTAACAAAGTCACTGCAAAATTCTTAGATGATCTTAAAGATTTAGGATTCAAATTTGCCAGTGAAGGTGGATTATCAGTTAGTTATGCAGACATGGTTGTCCCGGAAGAAAAAGAAAATCTTATTGCAAAAGCAAATAAAAAAGTTGATGGTATTCTTAACGAGCACGAACAGGGTGTTATTACTGATGCCGAAAGATATAATAAAATAATTGACGTTTGGACCCATACTACAAATGACGTATCACGCGCTTTGATGGAAAAAATTAAGAGAGCCGAAGGTGGATTTAACTCTCTTCATATGATGGTTGACTCCGGTGCAAGAGGTTCACAAGAACAGGTAAGACAGTTGGCAGGTATGAGAGGTTTGATGATGAAACCACAGAAAACATTATCAGGTCAAGCGGGTGAAATTATTGAGAATCCCATAGTAGCAAACTTTAAAGAAGGATTAACAGTTCTCGAGTATTTTATTTCTACTCACGGTGCAAGAAAAGGATTAGCTGATACGGCACTCAAAACTGCAGATGCGGGTTATTTGACGAGAAGATTGGTTGACGTTTCTCAAGATGTTATTATCACAGAAATAGATTGCGGAACCATTCTCGGTATCGAAGTAAAGGCACTGAAAGATGTCGAGCAAGAAAGAGAACCTTTAGGTGAACGTATTACTGGCAGAGTCGTTCAGGAAGATGTTTATCATCCGATTACTGAAGAACTGATTATTGAAGCAGGCGAGATAATCACCGAGGACATCGCCGAAAAAATTGAAGATGCTAATATTGATGAAGTCTATATTAGAACCGTATTAACGTGCGAAGCCAAGAAAGGTGTATGTGCAAAATGTTACGGTCGTAATCTCACAACCAGTAAACTCGTTGAAGTTGGCGAAGCCGTTGGTATTGTTGCCGCACAATCAATCGGTGAACCAGGCACACAGCTTACATTAAGAACATTCCATCTCGGCGGTACTTCTTCAAGAATTGCAACTCAGTCTCAGGTTGAAACTAACATCGAAGGTACGGTTAAGTTTGAGAAATTAGTCTTTGTTGAAAAAATGAGCCAGGATCCTTTTGGTGGGACAGATAGAAAAGTGAAGGTTGTAACGGGAAGACGAGGGGCTATAGGTATCTATGATGAAAATAATCGTCAGCTCAAAAAATATGACGTTCCTTACGGTGCTGAGCTTACTGTTGATGATGAACAAAAGGTAAACAAGAATACCCCTCTTTATCATCATGATCCATATAACGCATTGATCATAGCGGACATACCAGGCAAAGTTGGTTTCGTGGATATTATTGACGGCTCAACATTAAAACAGGTTACAGATGAACAAACAGGACACGTTCAGAAGGTAGTAATTGATTCAAAGGATAAAACTCTTACACCAAGTATTGTGATTGTGGCAGAGAATGGTGATAAAAAATCATTCAACCTTCCAACAAGGTCGTATCTTGCTGTTGAAGAAGGTGAATCAATAGCAGCAGGAACTGTTCTTGCTAAAATATCCAAGCAAACTACAAAGTCGAGGGATATTACAGGTGGTCTCCCAAGAGTTACGGAGTTGTTTGAAGCAAGAAGTCCTCAGGATCCCGCTATCATATCTGATATTGAAGGTATTGTAAAGTTTGGTGGAAGAAAGAAAGGTTCAAGAGAAATTTCTGTTCTTGCCCAGGATGGTTCAGATGAGAAGAAATATGCAGTACCGCTTGGAAAACATATCCTCGTTCAGGAAGGTGATGATATTCCGGCTGGTGAAAAAATCACTGACGGTCCGATGAATCCGCATGATATTTTAAGAATAAAAGGAACGAGTTCGGTTCAGGAATATCTTGTTAATGAAATTCAAGATGTTTACCGTCTTCAGGGCGTAAAAATTAATGACAAGCATATAGAAGTGATTGTAAGACAAATGCTGCAAAAGGTAAGAGTAGTATCTCCCGGCGATACAAAGTTCCTTGAGGAAGATTTAGTAGATCGAATTGAATTCGTCGAAGAAAATAATAAAATGGCAAATATGATCGTTATCGAAGAGAAGGGTGATTCACGACTGAAGAATGGAACCTTGTTGCAAAAATCAAAAGCCAGAGAGATAAATGCAGATTTGAAAAAACGAGAGAAAAAAACTATGGAAGTCAGGGATGCCATGCCTGCAACTTTTGAGCATGTTCTCTTGGGAATAACTCAAGCTGCTCTATCAACAGAAAGCTTCTTGTCTGCTGCATCATTCCAGGAAACTACAAAAGTTCTGGCTAATGCTGCAATTCAAGCAAAAATTGACAGATTAGTTGGTCTTAAAGAGAATATTGTGATGGGTCATCTTATTCCAGCAGGAACAGGACTCAAAAAGTATAGAGTACTATCTTTAAAGACTGAAGAAGTAACAGTAAGTGAAGTAAAAGAGGAAGAATTTAAGGCTGAAGAGAGTAGTATCGAATAACATTAAGTTCTGATTGAATTTCTTGACTTAATTGTTATGAAGAAGTATATTTGAAATCCGAATTTTTTATTATGAATTAAACTTAGGAGAAAGTATTGCCAACTATTAATCAACTCGTTAGAAAAGGACGAGTTCAGATATTAGCAAAAAACAAAGCACCGGCTCTAAGTGCTTGTCCACAAAAGCGTGGTGTGTGCACAAGAGTATACACAACTACTCCTAAGAAGCCTAATTCTGCACTTAGAAAAGTTGCCAGGGTAAGACTAACTAACCATATGGAAGTGACTGCCTACATTCCTGGTGAGGGACACAATCTTCAGGAACATTCAATTGTTCTGATAAGAGGTGGTCGTGTTAAGGATTTGCCAGGTGTTAGATATCACATAATCCGGGGCACACTGGACACAAGCGGTGTTGAAGATAGAAAAAAAGGAAGATCTAAATATGGAGCTAAAAAACCTAAATCGTAATGACGTATGAGAAAAAGAAGAGCAGAAAAAAGATATATAAAACCGGATCCCAAATTCAATGATATCATTGTTTCAAAGTTCATCAATTGTTTGATGGATGATGGCAAAAAATCAGCGGCTAGAAAAATTGTTTATGGTGCGTTCGATATCATTGAAGAAAAAATAAAAAAACCAGGTCTGGAAGTTTTTAAGCAGGCACTGTCAAATGTTCAGCCTGTAATTGAGGTAAGAAGCAGAAGAGTTGGTGGAGCTACTTATCAAGTACCGAGCGAAGTGAGACCAGAACGCAGAAACGCATTGGCAATGAGATGGATAAAGACATATTCAAGTCAGCGTGGAGATAAAACAATGTCTCAAAAACTTGCTCAAGAGCTTATTGCCGCTTCAAATAATGAAGGCTCTGCAGTTAAAAAGAAAGAAGATACGCATAAAATGGCGGAAGCAAACAAAGCTTTTGCTCACTTTAAGTGGTAGTAATTACGAACAATATTATGTCACAAAGAACTAAAATAGAACGTGTAAGAAACATTGGGATTATGGCGCACATCGATGCGGGTAAAACCACTACGACCGAGCGGATTCTTTTCTATACCGGTAAATTACATCGACTTGGCGAAGTGCATGATGGTGCGGCGGTTATGGACTGGATGGATCAGGAAAAAGAACGTGGAATTACAATTACGAGTGCTGCAACAACTTGTTTCTGGAATGATCATCAGATAAATATTATTGATACACCCGGTCACGTCGATTTTACAGTTGAAGTTGAAAGATCATTAAGAGTATTAGATGGCGCAGTAGCTTTATTCTGTGCTGTTGGCGGTGTTGAACCACAATCTGAAACAGTGTGGAGGCAGGCGGATAAATATGGTGTTCCAAGGATAGCATTCATAAATAAGGTAGATAGAGTTGGTGCGGATTTTTATAATGCAGTTCAGATGATGAAAGACAGATTGAAAGCAAATGCCATCCCGATTAATTTACCTATTGGTCAGGGTGATTTGTTTTCCGGAGTTATTGATCTTATTCATTTTAATGCAAGGATGTATCACGAAGAAACCTTTGGTGCTACATTTGATGAAATTCCAATTCCACAAGATTTGATGGAAATAGCAAGTAAGTACAGAACTCAAATGCTCGAAGCCGTTTCTGATGTCGATGATACTTTATTAGAAAAATATTTAGATGGCAAGGAAATTAGCCCTGCTGAAGTTCTGCAAGTGCTTCGACAGGCAACAATTGAAGCGAAGATAATTCCTGTTCTATGTGGCTCGGCTTTTAAGAATAAAGGAGTTCAGAAACTTCTGGATTATGTAGTTGATTTACTTCCATCACCAATAGACACTAAAGAAATTGAAGCTCATCATATTGGTATTAACGATATGGTGACAAGAAAAATTGATGAAAAAGAAAAATTTGTTGCTCTTGCATTCAAAATAATGAACGACCCTTATGTTGGTAAATTATGTTTCTTTCGTGTTTATGCAGGAGTCTTAAAAGCGGGATCATATGTATATAATTCAGTGAGTCAGAAGAAAGAACGAATTGGAAGACTATTACAAATGCATGCGAATCATCGTGAAGATATCACTGAAGTTAAAGCAGGTGACATTGCTGCAGTAGTAGGTTTGAAGCATACGAGGACGGGTGATACGTTATGCTCTGAAGATGATCCGATTGTACTGGAAAAGATTACTTTTCCTGAACCAGTTATACAAATTGCAATTGAACCGAAGACTAAAGCGGACCAGGATAAATTATCCGATTCTCTTTCAAAGCTCTCGGATGAGGATCCAACATTCAGAGTTAATGTAGATCAGGAGACAGGACAAACTTTAATAAGCGGAATGGGTGAGCTTCATCTGGAGATTCTTGTTGACAGAATGAAGAGAGAATTCAAAGTTGAAGCAAATATTGGTAAACCTCAGGTTGCATATAGAGAGACAATTACCGATAATGTTAAGGCTGAAGGCAAATTCATTAAGCAATCAGGTGGTCGTGGTAAGTATGGACACGTTGAAATTGAATTAGGACCAAATGAACCTGGTAAAGGTTTTGAATTCATAAATGCAATAGTCGGCGGTTCAATTCCTAAAGAATACATTCAGCCAGTATCAGCTGGAATTCAGGAAGCGATGAGAAACGGTGTAGTTGCGGGCTTCCCGGTGGTTGATATTAAGGTAAAACTTTACGATGGTTCATATCACGATGTTGATTCTGATGAATTATCATTTAAAGTTGCCGGCTCGATGGCTTTCAAGAGTGGATCTCAGAAAGCCAAACCAATTTTGCTTGAACCAATAATGTCAGTTGAGGTGGTTACTCCTGAAGATTATTTGGGAGATGTTATGGGTGATCTGAATTCACGAAGAGGAAAAATAGAAGGTTTTAATGCAAGGAAAGATGCACAGGTAATAAAAGCGTTTGTCCCTCTTTCCGAAATGTTTGGATATGCGACAGTGCTAAGGTCAATGACACAAGGCAGAGCAATTTACACTATGCAGTTTGATCATTATCAGCAAGTGCCTCAATCTATTGCTGAGGAGATTGCTGAGAAATCATTAGGCAAGAAATCAACAGCAGTATAATTAATTAAGAATAAATAAAAAAAAGGAACAAAATTAAAAGGAGAAACCGATGGCAAAAGCAAAATTTGACAGAAGTAAGCCGCACGTTAACGTTGGAACAATTGGTCACGTAGATCATGGTAAAACCACATTAACTGCCGCCATCACAATGGCTCTTAACAAGAAGGGCCTTTCGGAGATTAGAACATTCGATAGTATTGATAATGCACCTGAAGAAAGAGAAAGAGGCATTACAATAGCAACAGCCCACGTGGAATATTCAACTGAAAAGAGACACTACGCTCACGTAGACTGTCCTGGCCACGCGGACTATGTAAAGAACATGATTACCGGTGCTGCACAAATGGATGGTGCTATTCTGGTTGTTGCTGCTACGGATGGACCTATGCCTCAAACCAGAGAGCATATTCTCCTTGCAAGACAGGTAGGTGTTCCAAAAATAGTTGTATTTATGAATAAAGTTGATATGGTTGATGATCCTGAACTTTTAGACCTTGTTGAAGAAGAATTGAGAGATCTTTTAACCTCTTATGAATTTCCGGGTAAAGACATTCCTATTATCAGAGGTTCAGCTTTAAAGGCTCTTGAGGTTGTATCAAATCCTGATTCAAAGGTTGAAGATCCTGCTCTAGAGTGTATCTGGAATCTTATGGATGCAGTTGATTCATATATTCCAATACCTGAAAGGGAAACCAAGAAACCATTCTTGATGCCTGTAGAAGACGTTTTCTCTATTACAGGTCGTGGTACAGTGGCTACCGGTAGAGTGGAGAGAGGCGAAGTAAAACTTCAGGAAGAAGTTGAACTTATCGGGCTCGGTATTCACAAAAAGACTGTAGTTACCGGTATCGAAATGTTCAGAAAAGAACTTGACTCAGCAATGGCTGGCGATAACGCCGGAATATTGCTCAGAGGTGTTGATAAAAATGAAATTGAAAGAGGAATGGTATTAGCAAAAACCGGTTCCATTACACCACATACAGTATTTGATGGTTCGGTTTACATCTTATCAAAGAATGAAGGCGGAAGACATACACCATTCTTTAATGGTTACCGACCACAGTTCTATTTCAGAACTACCGACGTAACCGGTGTTGCTAGTCTACCTGAAGGTACGGAAATGGTAATGCCAGGTGATAATATTAAGCTAAAGATTGAATTAATTTCTGAGATCGCTATGGAAGAAGGATTAAGATTCGCTATTCGTGAAGGCGGCAGAACCGTTGGTGCTGGCGTTGTAACAAAGATTTATAAATAATTAAAAATATTCTATTAAGAAAAGGGAGACCTTATCTCCCTTTTCAATTGTGTTAAATAAAAGGAGTTTCTAATTGGCTGGTCAGAAAATAAGAATTAAGTTGAAATCTTATGATCATATTTTGATTGATAAGTCAACCGAGAAGATAATTAAAACTGTCAGAAGTACTGGCGCAGTAGTCTCAGGACCAATTCCTCTTCCGACACGTAAAACTGTATACACTGTATTGAGATCTCCTCACGTTGATAAAAAATCACGAGAGCAATTTGAAACACGTGCACACAAGAGAATAATAGATATTCATAATTCAAATAATAAAACCGTCGATTCATTAAGTAAGCTTGATATTCCGGCGGGTGTTGATATAGAAATTAAGTTATAATTTAAAACCGAGTTTGATATGCCGGGAATTTTAGGTAAAAAAATAGGAATGACCAGCGTCTTTAATGCTGAAGGAGATTTAGTAACGGTTACTGTTATTCAGGCAGGGCCCTGTAAAGTTGTTTCTCTTCGTAAAAAAGAAAAAGACGGTTATGCTGCTGTAGCTATCGGCTTTGAAGAAAAGAAGGAAAAACATGTTAGTAAGCCAGTTTTAGGACAGTTCAAGAAAAACAGTCTGACTCCTTTTAAAACTGTAAAAGAATTTAAGGGATTTGATGTTGATAGCATTAAAGTTGGTGACGATATAAAAGTTGATTTTTTCAAAGAAGGCGAACTGATCAAAGTTAGAGGAAAGAGTAAAGGAAAAGGATTTCAGGGTGTAATGAGGCGTCACAATTTTGGCGGTGTCGGTGGAACGACTCACGGTCAAAGTGATAGACTTAGAGCTCCCGGTTCAATAGGTGCAAGTTCTTATCCCTCAAGAGTTTTTAAGGGACAAAGGATGGCTGGAAGAATGGGTTTTGAAAATGTTACAGTTCGTAACCTTAAAGTAATTAAAATTATTCCCGAGGATAATCTGATATTGGTAAAAGGTGCCGTTCCGGGATCAATAAATTCAATAGTCGAATTGATTAAGCCATAGGCTTATAAAAAAGAATTAATAGCTGAATAATCATGACATTAGAGATATTAAAAATAGACGGAAAACCTTCGGGTAAAAAAGTAAAGCTTGATGATGAAATCTTCGGCATTCAGCCGAATGATCATGCAATCTATCTTTCTGTAAAAGCATTCCTTGCAAATCAGAGGCAGGGAACACATAAAGCAAAAGAAAGATCAGAAGTAAGCGGAGGCGGAAAGAAACCCTGGAGACAAAAAGGAAGAGGAACCGCAAGAGCCGGAACAACTCGTTCTCCATTATGGATTGGCGGCGGAACTATTTTTGGTCCCCGTCCAAGAGATTACAGACAGAAGCTTCCACAAAAAGTTAGACAGCTTGCAAGGAAATCTGCACTTAGCTACAAAGCAAAAGATGAGCAGTTGATAGTAGTTGAAGATTTTTCATTTGATAAGCCGAAGACTAAAGATTTTGTATCAATGATGGAAGCGTTAAAGCTAAACGGAAAGAAGATTCTTCTTTTAACAGGTAAGAATGACACTAATCTTTACAAATCCGGAAGAAATATTAATAAGGTCAGTGTGATGGAGGCAAGCAAAGCTTCTACTTATGATATTCTCAACAATCAGATATTAGTCCTTCAGCATACTGCTGTTGAAGCAATTGCCAATACTTTCGGTGATAACGAAGAAAAGGCGGTGAACTAAAATGCATCAGATATTAATCAGCCCGTTAATCACAGAAAAGATGACAAACATTACAGCTGACAAAGGCAAGTATGGATTTTTGGTGAACACAAAAGCAAATAAAATTCAGATTGCTAAGGCGATTGAAGAAAAGTTCAATGTTCATGTAACAGAAGTTAAGACTATAAATCATCCTGGAAAAACAAAAACTCAGTTCAGAAAAAAAGGAAGATTTACAGGCAAAACAGCAAAATATAAAAAAGCAATTATCACCCTTAAAGAAGGGGAAAAAATTGAGCTATTCGAAGCAGTTTAGCTTTTAGAAACAGGTAAGTAAATGGGAATTAAAAAATTAAAACCAGTAACACCGGGAACAAGATTCAGAAGTAATTATACTTTTGATGAGATCACTAAATCTGTACCTGAAAAATCTCTTACTGTTGCATTAAAGAAATCAGGCGGCAGAAATAATCTTGGCAGAATTACTTCAAGGCATATTGGCGGCGGTCACAAAAGAAGATACAGGATTATAGATTTCAAGAGAAATAAGCATGGTATAGCCGCAAAAGTTTTTTCAATTGAATATGACCCGAACAGATCAGCAAGAATTGCACTGCTTCACTACGCTGATGGTGAAAAAAGATATATAATTGCTCCAAATGGTTTGAAAGTTGGAGATACGATTTCTTCCGGACCTGGAAGTGAAATTTCAGTTGGTAATACATTGCCGCTTAAAGAAATGCCATTGGGAAGTTTTGTTCATAACGTCGAAATTAAACCTGGAAAAGGTGGTCAGCTTGGAAGAAGTGCCGGCAGTTCTCTTCAATTAATGGCAAAAGAAGGAAACTTAGCTCAGCTAAAAATGCCTTCAGGTGAAGTAAGACTTATAAATATTGATTGTTTAGCTACATATGGAATGGTAGGAAATTCAGAGCACGAAAATATTAGTCTTGGAAAAGCAGGAAGAACACGATGGTTGGGAAGACGTTCATACGTCAGAGGAGTTGCAATGAACCCTGTTGATCACCCGATGGGTGGCGGTGAAGGTAAAACTTCGGGCGGTGGTCATCCTGTATCTCCTTGGGGACAGAAATCTAAAGGATTGAAAACTCGTAAAAGAAAAAATCAATCTAATAAATACATCATTAAAAGAAGGAAAAATTAGGTTTAGCTTATGCCTCGTTCGGTAAAAAAAGGACCTTTTATACATTATAAACTGCTTGAAAGAATCAAACAGCTTAATAATGCTAATCAAAAGAAAATAGTTAAGACTTGGTCACGTGCATCAATCATAACACCTGATTTTGTTGGTCATACTATTGCAGTTCATAATGGAAACAAAATGATTCCGATTTTCATTACAGAAAATATGGTCGGACATAAATTAGGAGAATTTTCACCAACTCGAATATTCAGAGGTCATCCTGGCACTAAAGCAGAAAAAGCAGCTAAAGCCGGTTAATTAAGAAAGATTAAGTACGATGGAAGCAAGAGCAATAAACAGATTTATAGGTTCATCACCAAGAAAAATGAGATTGGTGGTTGATTTAATTAGAGGTGAATCAGTAGATAAAGCATTGGAGATTCTTCACTTCTCTCCAAAGCATTCATCTAAAGATGCGGAAAAAACGTTGAGGTCTGCTGTATCTAATCTTATTAATACAAAAGAAGAAACTGTAAGAGTTGAACCCGCTGATCTTTTCGTAAAAGAAGCGTACGTCAATGTTGGTCCGACTTTGAGAAGAATATCGCCTGCACCGCAAGGCAGAGCATACAGGATAAGGAAAAGATCCTGTCACTTAACAATTATAGTAGCAAAAAAAGCATAATTTAAGGAGAAATTTTTGGGACAGAAAACTAATCCGATTGGTTTAAGAGTAGGTTTAATCAGAGGTTGGAACTCGAACTGGTACGAAAGCAAAAGTTATGCAACTAAACTTAAAGAAGATGAAAAGCTTCGCAGCTACGTAAGAAACAGATTGAAAAAAGCAGGTATATCAAAAATAATAATTGACAGAACTTCAAAGAATGTAATATTAAATATTCATACGTCAAGACCGGGTGTTGTAATTGGAAAAAGCGGTAAAGAAATAACCCAGCTTGAAGAAGAATTAAGACAGATAACTAATAAAGAAGTTAAGATTCAGATTTCAGAAATTAAAAGACCGGAACTTGATGCTTATCTGGTTGCAGAAAATATCGCTAGTCAGATTGAAGGAAGAGTGTCCTTCAGAAGAGCGATGAAGATGGCAATTACAGCTTCGATGAGAATGGGTGCCGAAGGTATAAGAATTAAGTGCGGTGGGCGATTGGGCGGTGCTGAAATTGCAAGAACTGAACAATATAAAGATGGTAGAATACCGCTTCACACATTAAGAGCTGATATAGATTATGCAAATGGCAGAGCAGAAACTATCTATGGCTCAATAGGAATTAAAGTGTGGATTTGCCGTGGAGAAATACTCGGCAAGAGAGCTATGGAATAATTTTGAGCAGGAGCTAACATTATGTTAATGCCGAAAAGAGTAAAATTTAGAAAAGCACATAGAGGTAGAAGAAAAGGCTACGCGAAACGAGGTAGTTCGGTTGCGTTTGGAGATTTTGGTTTAAAATCTCTTGAACCAGCATGGATTACCAGCAGACAGATTGAAGCGTGTCGTGTTGCTCTATCTAGAAAAATGAAACGAGACGGTCGTGTTTGGATTAGAATTTTTCCTGACAAACCCGTTTCTAAAAAACCTCTTGAGACAAGAATGGGTAAGGGAAAGGGCGCACCAGAATTTTGGGTTGCAGTTGTTAAACCGGGGAGAATTCTGTTTGAAGTGTCAGGTGTTACCAGGGAAATGGCAAATGAGGCACTTCAGCTTTGCTCTCACAAGCTGCCAATTAAAACTAAAGTGGTTTCAAGACCAGACTTTGAATAACTAAGGATTTTGAGATGAAGATTCACGAAATAAAAGAAATGAAAACTGAAGAAATAATTCAGAGGATTAAAGATGAAGAGCAAAGTCTTGTTGACTTAAAGTTCTCTCATCAGTTGAAACAATTGACGAATACAGCGAAGATAAAAAATGTGAAAAGAGATATATCAAGGTTGAGGACAATTCTTCGGGAAAGAGAATTACAAACAGCAGGTACCTTTGTGAAAGGAGCAAAAGCTTAAAAGATGGAAGCACGCGGATTAAGAAAAACCAGGATTGGAGTTGTGGTTAGTAATAAGATGGATAAAACGATTACCGTTGCCATCGAAAGAAAGGTTGCTCATCCTATTTATAAAAAATACTTTAAGAAGACTACCAAGCTTATGGCTCACGATGAAAAAAGAGAATGTAAACCTGGTGATAAAGTAAAAATTATGGAAACACGCCCACTCAGCTTAAACAAGAGATGGCGCTTAGTCGAAATTATTGAAAAAGCCAAGTAGGCAGGAGAATTACGAGCAATGATACAGGAAGAAACAAATCTGATCGTGGCCGATAATTCCGGTGCAAAGAAAGTGAGATGCATCAGGGTATTAGGCGGAAGCGGCAGAAGGTATGCTACGGTTGGCGATACGATCGTAGTTAGTGTTAAAACTGCAATGCCGAACGGAACAGTTAAAAAAGGTGAAGTATCCAGAGCAGTTATTGTGAGAACTAAAAAAGAAGTTAGAAGAAAAGATGGTTCATACATTCGGTTTGATGAGAATGCAGCCGTGTTGATAAATCCTCAGAACGAACCGCGTGGCACACGTATCTTCGGTCCTGTTGCCCGTGAGTTGAGAGATAAACAATTTATGAAAATCGTTTCATTAGCACCCGAAGTATTGTAAAAGGTTTATTATGAAAATCAGAAAAAATGATATGGTTATGGTAATTTCCGGTAATGACCGAGGTAAGACCGGAAAAGTACTTAAAGTATTCCCAGCGAAATATAGAGTTATCGTCGAAGGTATAAATCTAAGGAAGCGGCATACAAAACCGAACCGAAAAAGTCCGCAGGGCGGAATTCTTGAAAAAGAAGCATCAATACATGCTTCTAATGTGATGATACTTGATCCCAAGAGCAATGAGCCAACTCGTCTTGGATCGAGAATTATCCTTGATGAGAAAACAGGTAAAAAGAAAATTGCCCGCGTATCTAAAGTAAGCGGAGAAATGATTTAGTCAGAATTTAAATTATTGTTAGACAGATGGCAGAAAAAAAACAAGTAAAAGAATCAAAAGAGAAAAAAGAAAAACCAAAGAAAGATGCTGGGAAACCATCCACCGAAAAGGATGTTAAAATTCCGAGCAGACTTTTTGATTACTATCGTGCTGAAGTTATTCCCGGTTTGAAGAAAACCTTAGGCTATAATAACGTAATGCAAGTTCCGAAAATCGAGAAAATTGTGGTGAATATGGGAGTTGGAGCTGCAGTTGCCGAACCTAAAATTCTTGAGGAAGCTGTTAGAGAACTGGAATCAATAACAGGTCAGAAAGCAAGTATTAGAAAAGCTAAGAAAGCAATTTCAAACTTTAAATTAAGAGAAGGTCTCAGCATCGGTGCAATGGTAACTCTGCGAAAAGAAAGAATGTATGAGTTTCTTGATAGGCTTATAAATGTTGCTCTGCCTCGTGTAAGAGACTTTCGCGGCTTGTCAGACAAATCTTTTGACGGAAGAGGAAATTATACTCTGGGTGTTAGAGAACAGATTATTTTTCCTGAGATAAATGTTGATAAGATAACCAAAGTTCTTGGAATGGATATTACAATAGTAACATCAGCTAAATCTGATAAAGAGGCTTACGAATTATTGAAATTATTTGGAATGCCTTTCATTAAAAAAGAAATTAAAACAGCTTAGGAGATTTAATGGCTCGTACATGTTTAATAGCAAGAGAAACAAAAAGACACATGCTTTATGAAAAGTACAGGAAGCAGCGTGCAGAGCTGAAAGCGAATGGTGATTATGAAGAGCTTCAGAAACTTCCTCGAGATTCTTCTATGACCAGATTAAAGAACCGATGTATGTTTACGGGAAGAGCAAGAAGTTATTACAGAAAATTTGGAATTTCAAGATTAGTATTCAGAGAAATGGCTCTGAAAGGCGAAATTCCAGGCGTAAAAAAATCAAGTTGGTAAACGGAGAAAGTATAAATGCCAGTTACAGACCCAATAGCAGATTATTTAACAAGAATTAGAAACGCTGCCAAAGCAAAAAAAGTGCGTGTTGAAATTCCTGCATCCAGAACTAAAATTGGTTTGTCAGAAATTCTTAAAAACCTAGGTTATATAGTTGATTACGAAATAATTGATGACAATAAACAGAAGAAACTGAATCTTGTTTTAAAATATAAGAACGGAATATCAGCCATCAATGGCTTGAAGAGAATAAGTAAACCTGGTTTACGTGTTTACAGAGGGGCTGATAAGTTGCCAAAAGTTTTAAATGGTTTAGGCACTGCAGTTATTTCTACTCCCAAAGGTTTATTAACCGATAAGGATGCAAGAAATCAACTCATCGGTGGCGAAGTAATTTGTTATATATGGTAAAATTTAAAGTCGGAGATTAAAGATTGTCCAGAATTGGTAAAAAACCTGTAGAGATTCCAAAAGGGGTCAATATTAATTTGGAAGGTCAGGTAATAAAAGTTAAAGGACCTAAAGGCGAGCTTCACAAAACAATTCATCCTACAATCAAGGCTGAAATTGTTGAGAATGAAATAAAGTTCAGCAGACCTGATGACTTAAAGGAAACAAGGTCTTTACATGGTCTAACTCGTGCATTGATTCAGAATATGATTATCGGTGTTACCGATTCGTATAAAAAGAGTCTTGAAATTGTTGGTGTTGGTTATAAAGCTGAACTTAAAGGGAAAAATTTATTATTGAATATCGGTTACTCTCATCCTATATATTTTGTTCCGCCTGATGATGTAAAGCTTGAGGTTCCTGCTCCGACCCAAATAATAATTTCAGGTATCGACAAGGAATTAGTTGGACTTGTTGCTGCAAAAATCAGATCATTCAGGAAACCTGAACCTTACAAAGGTAAGGGAATAAAATATTCAGATGAACGAATTATTCGCAAAGCCGGTAAGACTGCTGGGGCATAATTTTTAGGAGTTTTATTTGTAATGAAAAAGAAAACATCAAGAAGTAGAGCAAAAATAAAAATTAGGAAAAAGATTTCTGGAACAGCAGGAAGACCTCGTCTTTCAGTTTACAGAAGTCTCGATAATATTTATGCTCAAATTATAGACGATTCAACCGGAAATACTTTAGTTGCGATTTCAAGCTTAGCTAAAGAGGCAAAAGCTGAAGTTAAGTCAATTAAAGGTAAAGTCAATAAGAGCAAGCTAATCGGTAATATGCTTGCAAAAAAAGCGTTGGAGAAAAACATTAAGAATGTTGTGTTCGACAGGGGTGGTTTCAAATATCACGGCAGAGTTAAAGCTTTGGCCGATGGTGCCCGCGAGGGAGGACTTCAATTCTGATGTTTATTGCCGGGTCGTCTAATGGTAGGACTACGCCCTTTGGAGGCGTCTGTAGAGGTTCGAATCCTCTCCCGGCAGCTTCCATTTTAATAATGATAGATTTTAGGAGATCAATTTGAAAAGAGTTAAATCCACTGAAACAGACGGATTAAAAGAAAAAGTTGTTCACATTAATCGTGTTGCTAAAGTTGTAAAAGGCGGACGACGCTTTAGCTTTAACGCAATCGTTGTGGTTGGTGATGGAAACGGAATCGTTGGTGTTGGACTTGGAAAAGCAAATGAAGTTACTGATGCAATATCCAAAGGAATTGATGATGCCAAGAAAAATCTTGTGAAGGTTTCCGTTCGAAGAGGAACAATTTCACATGAAATCGTCGGCAGGTTTGGTGCCGGTAAAGTGTTATTAAAACCAGCGTCACCAGGAACCGGACTTATCGCTGGTGGCGGTGTAAGAGCTGTTCTGGAAGCTGCTGGCGTTCAGGATATCTTAACAAAATCTCTTGGTTCAAGTAATCCTCATAACCAGGTTAAAGCGACTTTGAATGGATTACTGATGCAAGTTGATGCTAAATCGATGGCGAACAAAAGAGGAAAAACTATTCAGGAAATTTTTGCTTCTTAACAGAGGATTTATGGCTAAGTTAAAAATTATACAAACTAAAAGTATTATAGACAGACCAGAGAAACAGAAAAAAATTATTGAAGCTCTGGGTCTGGGCAGACCTAACTGGGAAAAACTTCATAATGATACTCCTCAAATAAGGGGTATGATTAAAAAAGTTAATCATCTTGTTAAGGTTGAAGAAGTAAAAGAATAAGGAAATTATACAATGGATATTCTAAGTAATCTAAAATACGCTGAAGGCTCAAGAAAAAAACGAAAGAGAGTCGGCAGAGGCGAGGGCTCAGGTCACGGCGGTCAGGCAACCAGAGGAATGAATGGTCAGCGATCACGTTCAGGTTCAAAAAAGAGATCCTGGTTTGAAGGTGGTCAGATGCCTTTGCAAAGAAGAATTCCGAAATTCGGGTTCACAAATATTTTTAAGGAAACTTACCAGGTTGTAAATCTTAATGCTCTGCAAAGAATAGCTGATGAAAATAAGGGTGATAAAGTTTTAAATATTGAAGAATTAAAAAACTTAGGCTTGATTTCCAGCATAAAAAAGCCGGTAAAGATTTTAGCTAAAGGCGAAATAAAAGCAAAAATAAATCTTGAGGTTAATGCAATCAGCAAAAGTGCAAAAGAAAAAATAGAATCGGCTGGCGGTTCAATAAAGTTAATTTAATGCGGTATTAAATGTCGAGACTTACAGATACTTTCCGGAACATCTTTAAAATACACGAACTCCGCCAGAGGATTTTCTATACGCTGGCACTGCTTTTTCTTGTTCGTTTAGGTGCACATATAACGATTCCGGGTGTTGATACTACACTGCTCACAGAGAGTATGAAAAATGCAACCACGGATAACCTTTTTGGTTTATACGATATGTTCGTTGGAGGTGCTTTCTCGAATGCAGCAATATTTGCACTTGGAATAATGCCTTACATTTCGGCTTCAATTATTATTCAGCTCCTTGGTGCTGTTGTTCCATATTTTCAGAAACTGCAGCAGGAAGGTGAAGAAGGCAGAAAGAAGATAACGCAGCTTACCCGTTACGGTACAGTTTTGATTTCTGCAATGCAGGCATGGGGCGTTACAATCAGGCTATTGAATATTCAAGTTCAGGGATTACCAATTGTTCCTGAGGCTGTGAGCGGTTTTGCATGGGTTCTTACGACTATTATAATTCTTACATCCGGAACAATCTTTATGATGTGGATGGGAGAACAGATAACCGAAAAAGGTATTGGCAACGGAATTTCTTTGATAATTTTTATCGGAATCATTGCAAGATTCCCACACGCCATCTTTGATGAGATAAGACTGATTAGCGTTGGGCAGAGATCGATTATCATCGAAATAATAATTTTAGTATTCATGTTCTTTATAATTGCTGGTGTTGTGCTTGTTACTCAGGGCACAAGGAGAATTCCGGTTCAGTATGCAAAACGCGTTGTTGGGAGAAAAATTTATGGCGGTGTAACTCAGTACATTCCTTTGCGGGTAAACACAGCCGGAGTAATGCCAATAATTTTTGCACAGTCAATTATGTTTATACCTAACACTGTATTATCATTTTTCCCTGATAATGAATTTTTGCAGAGTTTATCTACTTATTTTGTTTATAATTCTCCGGTTTATTCTGTGATCTATGCCTTGATGATTGTGTTCTTCACATATTTTTATACTGCTATAGCATTTAATCCAAAAGATGTGGCTGATAACATGAAAAAGCAGGGCGGATTTATTCCAGGTATAAGACCCGGGAAGCAAACTTCTGAGTTCATTGATAATATTTTAACAAAGATTACTCTACCCGGATCAATCTTCCTGGCTATCATTGCAATTTTACCGGCATTTGTTTCAGGTTTTGATGTATCCGGCCAATTCGCACAGTTTTTTGGTGGAACCAGTCTTCTCATTATCGTTGGTGTAGCACTGGATACGCTTCAGCAAATTGAATCGCATTTATTGATGAGACATTACGATGGTTTTATGAAGTCCGGAAAATTCAAAGGACGCAGAGCTTAGTTAGTCTGTGATATATATAAAGACTCAAAAGGAAATTGATTTTATAAGAGAGAGTTGTAGGATAGTTGCAGAGACGCTTCGCTTAGTTAAGAGTAATGTTAAAATTGGTGTTACGACATTTGAATTAGATAGAATAGCAGAAGATTATATAAGAAGTAACAGTGCAATTCCTGCTTTCAAAGGATATTCGCAGGGAGGATTGCCTGGTTTTCCGGGTTCGGTTTGCACTTCTATAAACGATGCGGTAGTGCACGGAATACCCGGTCAGGTTAAACTTGAAGAAGGAGATATAATTTCTCTCGACGTTGGTGTTCTTAAAAATAATTATTATGGTGATGCAGCAATAACCGTTGCAGTTGGAAAAATTTCTGATGAAAAGAAAAAGCTTATGGAAGTAACAGAAAAATCATTGCAACTCGGTATTGAGCAAGCCAAAAATGGAAACAGAGTCCACGATATATCAGCAGCAGTTCAGGATTATGTTGAGCAGAACGGATTTTCTATCGTAAGAGACCTTTGTGGGCACGGTGTTGGTAAATTTCTTCACGAAGATCCTGCAGTTCCAAATTTTGGGAAAAGAGGAACTGGCTCAAAATTGAAAAGAGGAATGACGATTGCCATTGAGCCTATGGTAAATACTGGTGGTTATGAAGTGATTACTTCTCCGGATGGCTGGACTGTGATAACGGCGGATGGTTCTCCATCAGCTCATTTTGAGCATACGATTTTAATATTGGATAATTCACCGGAAATCTTAACTGTTTGTTAATGGCTAAACAAGGACCAATAAAAATAGATGGCGTTATTACCGAAACTTTACCTAACGCAACTTTCAGGGTAAAACTGGATAATGGTCATGAAATCCTTGCTCATATTTCAGGCAAGATGAGAATGCATTTTATTAAAATTCTTGTTGGCGATAAAGTTTCGGTTGAAATGTCTCCCTACGATTTATCGAAGGGAAGAATAACTTACAGATATAAATAATGGGTATAAAATGAAAGTTAGATCATCAGTAAGAAAAATATGCGATAAGTGCAAAATAATCAGACGCAAGGGCGTCGTTAGAGTTATTTGCTCTAATCCAAAGCACAAGCAGAGACAAGGTTAAAATTAATAAAGGAGTTTTAATTGGCACGTATATCAGGTGTTGATTTACCTAAAAATAAAAAAGTCTTATTCGGTCTTCAATATATATATGGGATAGGACCTACATCGTCTTCAGATATTCTTGAGAAGGCAAAAATAGATCCCAACAAAAAAGTTGGCGATCTTACTGAAGAAGATGTAGCACAGATAAGAGCGGTTATCACTGCTGAGTTTAAAGTTGAAGGAGCACTTCGTTCTGAAGTTCAGCAGAATATTAAAAGATTAATGGATATCGGAGCTTATAGAGGAATAAGACACAGAAAAGGTCTCCCTGCTAGAGGTCAGAGAACAAGAACTAATTCCAGAACCAGGAAAGGCAAACGTAAAACTGTTGCCGGCAAGAAGAAAACACCAACTAAGAAATAATTTTTGTTAATCGGAGGATTTTGATTGGCTAAGTCAGTAAAAAAAGTTAAAAAGAGAACACAGGTAGACCTGAATGGCGTTGCTCATATAAAAGCAACATTCAATAATGTAATTGTCACCATCACGGATATTTATGGCAACACATTATCATGGTCGTCTGCAGGCAAGAATGGTTTTAAAGGATCACGAAAAAATACACCCTTTGCTGCACAAGTATCTGCAGAAGCTGCTGCCAAAGAAGCTTATGATCTCGGATTGAGAAAAGTAGAAGTCAGAGTAAAAGGACCCGGCTCTGGAAGAGAAGCGGCAATTAGATCTTTATATACTGCAGGTTTGGAAGTAACATCAATTAAAGATGTGACTCCGATACCTCATAACGGATGCAGACCACCAAAGCGTAGAAGAGTTTAAAAGAAGGAGTTATCGTTAAATGGCAAGATACACAGATTCAGTTTGCAAATTATGCAGAAGAGAAAAGCAAAAGCTTTTTCTTAAAGGGCAGAAATGCTATACTGAGAAGTGCCCGATTGAATCCCGTAATTATGCACCCGGTCAACATGGACTGAGCAGAAGATCAAAAGTATCTGAATACGGGGTACAGCTTAGAGAGAAACAAAAAATCAAAAGAATGTATGGATTACTTGAAACTCAATTCAGAAATTATTTTGAAAAAGCGATCAAGCAAAAAGGTATTACTGGTGAAAACCTGATAAAGATTCTTGAGAGAAGATTAGACAACGTTATCTTCAGGCTGGGCTTTGCTGCTTCAAGAAGTCAGGCAAGACAACTTATAAAGCATAGACATTTTATGGTAAATGACAGACTGGTTGATGTTCCGTCATACCTTGTCTCTCAAGGTGATATTGTAAAAGTAAAAGAAAAAAGTAAGAAGCTGGATGCAATTCATAACTCGCTTAAAAGAGTTAAGGAAAGTGCTTATCCCTGGCTAACAATAGATAAAGCAACATTAACCGGAACATTTCTGCAGGTTCCGGAAAGAGCAGATGTTCCTCTAAACGCCAACGAACAGTTGGTTGTAGAGCTCTATTCTAAATAATTAATTTTTGAAATTTTAGAGGATTTTTTAATGAATACATCACATTTAATTATGCCTGAATCAGTGGTTCTGGATGAATCAAATTATTCAAACACTTTTGGAAAATTTACTCTTCAACCATTGGAACGAGGATTCGGAGTAACCCTGGGTAATTCACTAAGGCGCGTACTTCTATCATCCTTGCCTGGAGCTGCAATCACTTCAGTTAAATTCAGCGGTATCCTGCACGAATTTACAACCATTCCGGGTGTAGTTGAAGATGTCTCCGAAATCGTATTAAATCTTAAACAGGTCAGAATGAAATTACTTTCGAAAAAACCGAATAAGATTGATCTGTCTTTTAATGGTGATAAAAAATGGACCGCGGCTGATATCCAGAAGGCAAGTAATGAAATAGAAATTTTAAATCCTGATCTTCATATCGCTACTTTAAATAAAAGTGCAAAATTTGATGTTGAATTAAGAGTTGGTAAAGGCACAGGATACGTACCTGCTGTGGAGAATTCATCTCCGGATCAGGCTATCGGTGTTATTCCTATTGACTCTATTTTCACGCCTATCAGAAATGTTAAAATGACAGTTGAGAATGTTAGAATCGGCGATAAAAATGATTTCGAAAAACTTACTCTGGAAATCTCAACAGATGGTTCAATCACTCCTGATGATTCACTAACTCAAGCAGCTAAAATTCTTAGGGAACACGTTCAGCTGTTCATAAATTTCGATATAGAACAGGAAGAGGAACAACCGGTTGCAGAGAAAGATACTGAGTTTGAAAGAATAAAAAAGATACTTACAACTTCAGTTGATGATCTTGAGTTGAGTGTAAGATCTCATAACTGTCTTAAGGCAGCGAATATAAAAATACTTGGTGACCTGGTTAGAAAAGATGAAGCAGAGATGCTCAAGTTTAGAAACTTTGGAAGAAAATCTTTAGCAGAGCTTATGGAAATTGTTGAGGATCTTGGAATAGAATTCGGAATGGATGTAGACAAGTATATTAAAGTTGAAGCAGAACCTAAATAAAACGATAAGGGTAATCAGATGAGACACAATGTTAAGGGAAGAAAATTAGGAAGAACAGCAAGCCATCGAAAGGCTACTTTAAATTCTTTAATGACTTCTCTTCTTAAACATAAGAGAATTAAAACAACTCTTGCTAAAGCGAAGGAAACCAGAGGTTTTGCAGAGAAACTTGTCACTAAAGCACGTAAAGGCGATTTAAACGCAAAGAAGCAGGTGATGGAGGTTGTAAAAGATAAAGAAGTTGTTAAAGAATTATTCTCTGATATTATTCCGAAGATTGGCGATAGACCCGGTGGTTACACACGAGTTGTAAAACTGGGATATAGAGAAGGTGATGCAGCACAGATGGCTATACTTGAACTAGTTGATTATAATGAAGTTGTAACTGCAAGAGCCGAACAGCAGAAGGAAAAAAGAGAAACAAAAGCTAAAGAGAAGGAAGCTAAAGTAAAAGCTGAAAAAGAAAATCAGATGCTTGAAGAGCAGGCCGCTGAAGTTCCTAAAAAATAATTTAACTTATTTTTTGTATTATAAGAGTAATCGAAAATATCGGTTACTCTTTTTTTTTAATTATTATGTTTAAAGATATTCAGTTTTTTAAATCCGTATTTGAACTTGAGGACTTGCCAAAATCTGACCTGCCTCAATTGATTTTATGCGGAAGGTCAAACGTTGGGAAGTCTTCTTTTATTAATAGTATATCCAACAGAAAAGGACTTGCTAAAACAAGTTCTACTCCCGGTAAAACAAGATCAATCAATTTCTACAAGGCTGATGACAAATTCTTTATTGTCGATTTGCCTGGATTCGGCTACGCAAAGACCAGTCTTGCGGAAAGAGAGAAATGGGGCAAGCTTGTGTCAAACTATATTCTTGAATCAACAAGCATTCATCACGCATTTCACTTAATTGATCCCAGATATGAACCGACTGAGCTGGACGTTCAATTGAATCTTTGGCTGAAAAATGCTCACAAAGATTATTCAGTCATACTTAGCAAAGCAGATAAGCTGAATCAATCAGCAACTCATAAGGCAATTAGCACAATCCATTCCTTTTTTCCTGAACTTAAACTGAGCAAGAATCTGTTTCTTTACTCTACAATTACCGGCAGATTGAAAAAGCCAATTCAAAAAAAAATCACTGAACTGTTCTTTTAAATTGATCTGAATGTTATTTTTCAGCAATTAGTTGTTAAATTTATTTCACAAATAAATTTTTCCTATTGAAACTGTCACATGCTTGATAAAAGACAACGTAAACGACTCTTAATATTTCTGGTTATACCAGTGCTTGCGTCTGGCTTATTTTTTAGTGACGACCTCACAATAAGACTTGTAATTATTGCTCTCCTTGTCATCTATGTTGCATTTATAATCTTTCTCAGAGATTCGGTCAGGTTTTCAGGCGGTTATTCAATTTCAGAAGCGGAAGACAATATTGCTGAAACTGTTTCTACTCCCCACTCAGAGACTGAGGAATCCTTCAAAATAGTTTCAAAGAATAAAAAAGTAGATGTCATAACTGACGAGAATTACATGTCATAACTGACGAGAATTACAGACCTGAATACGGTGTATCAAAAACAACACTGAAGCCTCACGATCTCAAAGAACGTTTTGATGAAATTGTAAAAGAGACTTTGCCTCCCGGAACAGGACATGAT
Organism: Ignavibacteriaceae bacterium; assembly: GCA_025455085.1. Classification (GTDB taxonomy): domain Bacteria; phylum Bacteroidota; class Ignavibacteria; order Ignavibacteriales; family Ignavibacteriaceae; genus IGN2. Next base: position 1,252 of record JALONF010000001.1, on the reverse strand, counting down.
GAACAATTTGGATTTGTTATCGAAAGAATGCTCACGGTTATGGCAGAGCTTTACAACGCACACTCAGCAATTTATTTCTGGTATAATAAGAAAAAAGAAAAGTTAATTATCGAGAAGTTTATCTCCTCTTCAAATCAGTTGACGAAAAGAAAATTTGATATTGAGGATGATGTATTAAGTAAGATAGTCGAAACCGGTGAACCTGAGCTACTGACTGATATTTCCCGCACTGCCGAAGCCGACGTGATCAGATATTATGATTCAAATCAGGGAATAAAAAGTTTTGCTGGTGTTCCTGTATTCTACAATAATGAGCTGGTTGCAATAATAGCAATCGATTCGAAGGTCGAAGATGCTTTCGGGATTGAGACTATCTATTCTCTCGGTCGTTTTATACGTTTGATTACAATGCTCATAGGAATATTCGAGGAAAAATATTCTGATACCATCTCCCAGAAGAGGCTGGAAGGTTTATTAAAAATCCTCGGTCCTGAGAATGAATTTGAAGATGAAAAAGAAATGATAAATGCTCTTCCTGAAGCATTAAAAAATATGATAAAGTGGGATGCTTTTGCATTTATTTATTTCAATCCGATCGATAAAATATTCAAAACTGAAAAGGTTGATAACACTACTGCACTAAAATACATCGGTGTTGATCTTCAAATTGATTTGAACGGAACTCTTGTCGGCAAATCAATTGTTTCCGGAATTCCTGTTAAAATTGACGATACTTCAGCAGGTAATTATAAAAGATATTCACGTGCTGAAGATGTATCATTTGATGGATCGTTTGTTGCTATTCCGCTGATCTACAACAAGCAGATTTATGGCGTTATCTGTTTTGAAAGCTTGAAGAAAAATGCTTACAGCAACAATGATGTTCAGTTCCTCAAAAAATCACTAAACGTTTTAGCTTATATCATCTACACACATTCCACTCAGAAATTATTAAAGAACTTAACTTCAGTAGATTTTGAAACAAGAGCGCTGAATGCTGCGTCATTCAAAGAACGCTTAACCGCAGACCTCATTAAAGCAAAGCAGCTTGAAATTCCCGGAACCTTAGCACTGCTAAAAATTGATGATTTCATTGAGCAGGAGTCGCTGTTTGATGATAATCCATTGCCAAAAGTTATATCTGTGGTCTCTACAATTATTTCGGATGAAATGACACCACTGAATCTTTTCGGAAGACTTGATGAACGGATATTTGGCATGTACTTTTTTAATGTCCCGACTAAAAACGTTT
>JALONF010000420.1 GCA_025455085.1 Ignavibacteriaceae bacterium | reverse complement strand
TAGAAAGGAACATCCTGCGAGATTCTGTCGATGATAACATCATAGCCGCTCGGATCACCCTGAATGACTTTGTCAATTTTTACAAACTCTGCAGTTATACCTTTTTCATTTTTTGAGTTTACTTTTTCAACAAATGCGGGTGGAAAAGTAGTTTCCTGCCCGAATAATATTCCTATTTTTTTCATTTCGCTCCTGAATTTTCTGGTTGCAAATTAACTGTTAACGAGAATAGAAGTTGCAATAAAGAGAACAGTTTTTCTTCCACAATTTAGGGGCAAATATATTAAAAAGTGAAGGATTTTCAAGTTTATTATAAAAGTTGGGATTTACTCTTAACTACAGTCTAGCTAAATTGTCTATGGAATTTTACAATTGGGTAGATTTATGATAAAAATATTGATATGTCTGATGTTGTTGGCAGGCAATTTAATCATTGCCCAATTTAATCCCTTCGACAAAGAGTATGAACTCCACAAGTTTGTACAACGAGGGGGAAAAGTAGAGGCACTTTCTCCAAATATTTATAAGCTAACATATAGAACCGGAGAAAGCAGAACTTTTTACTTTAACAGCAAAGTAAACATAGCTGAATATGATGAACCTGTTGATACAACAATAATAAACGTTTGGGAAATTGATACAACAAAGTATAACAACATGTTTAAGTTCTGGCAGCAAGTAGAAGTTGCAAATCTCTGGTGGGCGCCTTTACCAGTTGAAGACTTAAATAATAATGGGCATCCAGAGTTATATGGTTATACAGATATAATTTATCCTAATTTGACAGGACCGGTAAAAATATTTGAGCGAAATACAAGCGGGATTTATCAGGAGGTATTTACTTATGATTCCGTTACAGTTTATGTAAAAGGAATAGCTCATATGTATCCTAATTTCGATACAAAAATTTTTACAAATGCATTTATTGATGAAGATTCTGTCTCCTATAATATTTATCCGATATATAAAAGCGATACTGCCGGCACTTTGCCCACAAAATTTGACACATACTTTTACAGGGACACACTGCAGATAAATAATATGGCATTTGGTGACTGGGATAAGAACGGAAAAACCGATTGTGCTTTTATTGTTGGGGCTGGACTACAACAATGTATTATTGCTGAATATAGAGATAGCATAACTAACTTCGAAGAACTATTTCGGTTTATCACAACCGGAGAAGGAGATTTATCTGGGTTTGTTATAGAAGATTTCGATCAGGACGAAAAAAATGAGCTTGTCATTAGCACAGGTGCGGGAAATGTTTTTGTAATTAAAAACATTGATGAGAATCAATATTCAATAGTTAATCAATTCCATTTCCCTGTTCACAATACTTATATGCAAACAGCTACAAACGATATTGACGGAAACGGAAAACCAGAATTCTGGATTGGAGGACAGGATTACGAAAATGGGATAACTATATTCCAGTGTTATGAGTTTGATGGAGACAATAATTATCAAGTAGTTGCATATATAGAACTAAGGTATCTCGTATCATTGTTTAATGAATACATTCAGGCAGTAGATATTGATGATGACGGGAAGGAAGAATTAATTATATCGATTGGTAATGATATTCTGATTCTAAAGTTCGGTGGATATCCAAATAATCATCAGTATAAGCTGTGGTATGTAAAGCATGGTGAAGCAACACAACCCGGTGCCGGATTTTACCCTACAGCAGTTGCCGATCTTGATGGTGACGGAAAGAAGGATTTGTTAATTCCGATGGAGAAATACACTCCGTGGATAACTTATGCATTTAGTTACATCCTACGAAGAGATGGTACATCTGCTATTGAGGATTCAGAAACCAAAAACTCTCTTTCTAAAGAATATATAAAAAGTTATCCGGTTCCTTTTAATTCTTTTTCATCAATCAGATTTGCTATCTCAGATGAAAGTCCAGTCAAGATCAAAGTTTATAATTCATTAGGGAAAGAAATAAAAACGCTGTTAGAAGAACAACTTTCTCCCGGAGAATATAATATTCAGTGGGAAGCCAGAGACAGGTACGGCAGTCCACTTCCAAGCGGAATCTATCTTATCAGTCTCCAGACAAAAAATGTAGTTAAGACAATTAAAACAATACTTTTAAAATGATTCCAAAAACGCTTCTAAAAAACAGCCCCAAAACATTGATCTGTTTATCAATAAGCATTTCCTGGGGCGTCACGGTCGCACCGTGACGTAAACATTTACAACATCCTTAATCCCTGCATATTCAATATCAACTTCAAGAATCGAATGATCTCCATTGATATAATTTCTTGCACTCGAATATTTATAATCCTCTGCTTTGCTTACCAATCCAGCTTTTACAGGATTGTTATGAATGTAATTCAACTTTGCCCAGAACATTTGTTGGTTTCTAATCACCTCATCATCAAATCTCCGCATCCATAATTTCTTTGTCTGATCTTTCAATCCTTCCGCGGATTCTTTGAAGGTGTGAAAAAGAGTTCTGTCCTTATTTTCCGATTGAGTATCAAATATCTGCCAGGCTGTAAATTTCTTGATGTCTTTCATTATATCTGATATAGTTCCATACTTTGGATTCACAATTAAAATCCAGTGGAAATGAGAAGGCATAATCACATAACCAGGAACAAAAAATTTATATTTTTCTCTGTAGTGCTTAAAGTTTTAGATCAGAATATCGCAATAATTATGATTGGTAAATATTGGCGTGAACCTGACTACGGTTGTAGTTACAAAGTAAAATCGTTCTTCCGTTAAGTTGCTTCTTCCTCTTCTTCCCATAGAGTAAAAATAATAAATTTATCTGTCAATGCGCGGCCTTGACAGCCAGGGGAAAGGATTCTGTCACGGTGCGACCGTGACAGCCGTGGAATAAGTTCACTACAATTAAATAAATCCCTCAGCTCTATACCCATCTTATTAGAATCTAAATTGATATTCTTTTACGATTGAGCTATTTTTAGCCCGATGAGTAAACAGGATTCACAAACCAACAAGTTACCCAAAGAAAATCAAGCTGGACGAGACGGACAAACTCCGTTAATGTCTCAGTATTTAAGAATTAAGGAAGCCAATCCGGATACAATTCTGCTTTTCAGAGTCGGTGATTTCTTCGAGACTTTTGAAAACGATGCTAAAATTGCTTCCAAAGTTTTGGGAATCACTCTAACTAAAAGAGCAAACGGAGCTGCAGAAGATGTCCCGCTTGCAGGATTTCCGCATCACGCAATTGATTCTTACTTGCCAAAGCTTGTTCGTGCCGGTTACCGTGTTGCTGTCTGTGAGCAGATGGAAAATCCAAAGTTTGCAAAAGGTATTGTGAAAAGGGAAGTGATTGAAGTCGTAACTCCCGGTGCAACTCTTTCCGACAAGCTTCTCGATCATAAAAAAAATAATTACCTGCTTTCTGTTTTTATCAAAGATGAAGTTGCAGGAATTTCATTCGCAGATGTTTCAACAGGTGAGTTTTTCACATTTGAAGTTCCTGAATCCGATCTTCAGCAGCAGATTGAATCGATAGCTCCGGCAGAAATACTCATTCAGAAAAAAGAAAAGGATTATCTCACTCCAATTATCAGCAAGATCAATCCTTCAATCCGCATAACGAAAATGGATGACTGGATTTTCAATTACGATTATGCGAATGAATTGCTTCTCAATCAGTTCGGTACAGTTACATTAAAAGGATTTGGCATCGAGCATCTTCAAAATGGAATTGTTGCAAGCGGTGCTGCATTAAATTATCTGCAGGAAACTCAGAAAGTCAATCTCACTCATCTTAACAGAATTTCGCTTTACAATCCTTCGGAGTATATGATCCTCGATTCTTCAACGAGAAGAAATCTTGAAATAAGTTATTCGATGCACGGAGACGGCAGGGAAGGTTCACTCATTTCCATCCTTGATAAAACTACAACTGCAATGGGCGGAAGGCTTTTAAAGAAATGGATTTCTGCACCACTGAGAGATTTGAAAAAGATACAAAGCCGTTTGGATAGTGTTGAAGAACTGCTGAAGAATAAACCTCAGCGAAAGAAAATTGAGAATGAACTGAAAGAAGTTGGAGATCTTGAAAGAATAATTTCAAGAATATGTACCGGTAGAGCAAATCCGAGAGAAGTTGTTGCATTAAAAACTTCACTTAAAAAAATACCTTCGATTAAAGAACATCTTTCAAATTTAAAGACTGATGCATTATCAAAAACTTCAAGAGAACTCAATCCACTTGAAAATTTGGTTGAGCGGATTCAAAGTGCAATAATTGATTCGCCTCCTGCAACTCTTGTTGATGGTGGTGTGATAAGAAATGGTTTCAGTCCTGAACTTGATGAGTTAAGAAATATTGCATTTCACGGTAAAGACTGGATTGCAAAACTTCAGAAGACAGAAAGAGAAAGATCCGGAATTTCTTCTCTAAAAGTCAGCTTCAATAATGTTTTTGGTTATTACATTGATATCAGTAATGCTCATAAAGATAAAGTGCCCGAAAATTATATCCGCAAGCAAACGCTGGTT
>JALONF010000077.1 GCA_025455085.1 Ignavibacteriaceae bacterium | reverse complement strand
CACCATCCCTTTTCTGATATCATTTGCTTGGATTGCCATAATTAATTCTTACTTTATTATTTAGTGATAGCTTTTAAAAAATTAGGCCTTTAACTGACATATAGATTTTTGTGGCTGCAAATTTACTGAATTTTAATATTTTCTTTTATAAAAATTATCATTGGATTCAAAAAATGATTTATGCCCTGCTGGTTCTGATAATCAATTTTATTCGAGAAATTTATTGACATTATTCGACGGAATATAGCAGACATCTCTTTTCCCAAAAATTTTGTAACGATGTTTCGCTATCAGGTCGTAAAATATATCTCTTAAAAATTTTGGAAAGATAATCAGTGAATAAATTAATTTAACCGGACTTTTAAGTTCCTTACTTACAAGAAGCGCCGCTGTGGATTTAGTATATAATTTATCATCAGCAATCAAGACGAACGTATCCAGCGAAGAACTATCAAAATTTAATTTTTGAGTAAGTTCTCTGGCTATGCTTGATTGAAGTGAAGCGAACTTGAAAATATCTTTTGAATCCCTTTCGATAACAAAGTTCACCCAGAAATTGCAAAAGTTGCACACTCCATCAAATAGGATAATCTGTTTTTTATCTGTCAATTTGAGGTATCAGAAGAGATAGTTTTACGAGCTCAATCTTTTGAGCAGTTGCGCGAATAATCTGAATTTTAAAATTTTCGATTGTAACAGTTTCTCCCTGATTCGGAATTCTACCGAGGCGGGTAGTTATAAAGCCAGAAAGAGTTTCGTAATCACCCTCGTCAAGATTCAAATAATATTTTTCATTTATATGATCAATCTCCACTTTACCGCTGATGATGTAAGTATCTTGAGCTATTCTTCGGCAAATATCTTCCTGGATATCAAATTCATCTTCAATCTCTCCAAATAGTTCCTCAAGAATATCTTCAAGGGTTACTATTCCTGCTGTTCCGCCATGTTCATCAACCACAATCGCAATGGAGTTTCTTGTCTCAAGAAAATCATTTAGCACCTCAAAACTTTTTTTGGTTTCTGGTATAAAGCTAACTTCACGCAAAATATTTTTGATGCTTTCTGGTGATTTGAAGAGATCTTTTGCTAAAATTACACCTTTTATATTATCTAAGTTATCCTCGTAAACAGGCATTTTTGAAAATTCTGAATCAATAAATACCGACAAAACGTCATTAATTTCTTTTGTTATTTCCACACCAATAATATCAGTTCGGGGAGTCATTGCTTCATACACTCTTTGATCACCAAGTTCGATAACCTTGTTAATCAATTCGCTATCTTTTTTATCAACTATGCCGGCTATCTCACTCTCTTTAACCAATCCTTTGATATCTTCTTTATCAAAAAGATGGTAGATGTTATCAGTTTTAAGACTTGAAGTTTGAACAACTTTATTTGATATAGCCGAAGTTATTTTTACAAAAGGATAAAGTAAATAAGATACTGCCCGAAGCGGAAGGGCCGTAAGAAGCACGAATCGATCTGCAAGCTCTCTAGCTAAATACTTGGGAAGAATTTCCCCAAAGAATACAATAATCACAGTCAAAACAATCAGAATTTTTATTTCACTCCAACTAAAAATAACATTCAGGAATACTGCGCCCAGGGAAGCATAAGCAATGTTCACAACATTATTTCCGATAAGGATGGTTGAGAAAAAGTCCTGCGGATGATTAATAAAATATTTTGCACTTAAGGCAGCAAGATTTTTCTTTCGTGCTCTTACTTCTATTTTTAGTTTGTTGGCAACAACAAAGGCAAGTTCTGTCCCGGAGAAAAAAGCACTCAAAAAAACTAAAATTAAAAGATATAAAAGTTGGACGTCCATAAAATCAATAAATAAAAATAATAATATCTGAATGTTTCTTAATAATGCTTAAAATAATTTATAGATAATCATTACAGTAGCAATTGCATAAAATATAACATTGGCGATCATAGGAAAATCAGTGGCGAGAGTATGAGTAGTATTTTCCCCCTTACCGCTTATATACTCGAGATACATAAACCTAAAAATTCCAAAGACAACAAACGGCGTTGTATAAATAAGTCTTTCAGTTTGAAAGATAGATACAGTTCTTGGAGCTACCGTGTAAAGCGCATAACATACTATTACTCCTGTTGCTGCAATAGTCGCCATCTGGTCAGCAAAGTTCAACGAATATTGAGCTAAAACTTTTCTGCTGTTAGTTCCAGTCTGATCTGTTGATTCAATATTTATTTTTTGTTTATCAGTAACAAGCACCAACTCAGACCTCCTTTTCATCACTCCAAGAAACAACGAGATGAACATAGTTGTAAGCAGAAGCCAGCTTGAAATTGGAACCTGAATAACAAAAGCGCCTGCGAGCACTCTGATTGAAAAACCCGCTGCAATTGAAAAGACGTCAAGTAAAACAACATTCTTCAGCCAGAATGAATACAAAATATTAAGGACAACAAATGCAACAACGAGCAATATAAATTCAATATTGAAATACATCATCAGCCAGAAGACAAGAACAATAATTAATGAAGCAGTTATAATCGCTGTAGTTTGAGAAATTGCTCCTGATGGTAATGGACGGTTCTTCTTTACTGGATGTGCCCTGTCCGATTCAATATCAACCAGATCATTGATAACATAAATTGAGCTTGAAGCAAGACAGAATATCAAAAAAGCAAAAAGAGTGGTTATGAAAAAATCTTTATCGAATAAATGTAGCGAGAACAGTAAGGGTATAAAAACAAAAACGTTTTTTATCCATTGATGAACTCTTATAAGACGGAGAAACTGGAACAAGATCATCAGAATACAGCTACTTCTTCATAAGTGCCGAATACTTTTTTAAGCTCACCGACCATTTCACCGAGTGTAACTTTGTTATGCGCTGCCTTAACAAATATCGGCATTAAATTATTTCCGTTTTCACCTGCGGCTAAAATCTCTGCGAGACTTTCATCCACATCCTGCTGACTTCGGCATTGCTTCAATGCAGCAAGTCTTTTCTTCTGAGCAATTTCAACTTCCGGTGAAATTGTAAGTATAGGAATTTCTATCTTTTCATCCTGCTCGATAAACTCATTGACACCAACTATGAATTTTTCTTTACTCTCAACTTCTCTCTGATAACGGTAAGCAGCATCTGCAATTTCTTTCTGGAAATAACCAGCTTCAATTGCAGGAATGACACCGCCGATTGCATCAATCTGGTCAAATATTTTATTTGCTTCTCTTTCCATCTTATCAGTAAGTGCTTCAACATAATAACTTCCGCCAAGTGGATCAACTGTGTTTATAACTCCAGTTTCATAAGCTATTATCTGCTGAGTTCTCAGAGCAATCTTAACGGCTTTTTCACTCGGAAGTGCAAGCGTTTCATCCATAGAATTTGTATGCAGTGATTGAGTTCCGCCAAGCACCCCAGCCAATGCCTGAAAAGCAGTTCTTACAATGTTATTTTCCGGCTGCTGTGCTGTTAAAGTACATCCTGCAGTTTGAGTATGAAATCTCATCCACCAGGAACGTGGATTCTTAGCTCCATACTTTTCTTTCATCCTTTTAGCAAAAATTCTGCGAGCAGCACGATACTTGGCAATCTCTTCAAAAAAATCAAGATGTGAATTAAAGAAGTAAGATATTCTTGGAGCAAATGTATCAACGTCTAATCCTCTTTCAATACAGGCTTCAATATATGCAAAACCATCTGCAAGAGTGTACGCAAGCTCCTGCACAGCAGTTGAGCCGGCTTCTCTGATATGATAACCACTTACTGAAACAGGATTCCACTGAGGAACTTCGTTAGTGCAGTATTCAATCATATCTGTAATGATTCGCATAGATGGTCGTGGAGGATAAATATATTCCTTTTGTGCTATATATTCTTTGAGTATATCATTCTGCAATGTTCCGCGGAGCTCTTTAAAATCAATATTCCGATCACGTGCAACAGCAAGATACATTGCAAAGATCATCGCTGCCGGAGAGTTAATTGTCATCGAAGTTGAAACTTTATCGAGAGGTATTTTATCAAACAGTATTCCCATATCTTCAATTGACGAAACAGCAACACCACACATACCGACTTCACCTTCGCTCAAAGGTGCATCAGCATCCCAGCCCATTAGTGTTGGAAGATCATAAGCAACAGATAGTCCTGTCTGTCCGTGACTTAGTAAATAATGATATCTTTCGTTTGTGTCTTCGGGTGTTCCGAATCCGGCGAATTGTCTCATCGTCCAGATTTTTCCTCTGTAGCCATTAGGATGAATTCCCCTTGTATAAGGATATTCACCTGGAAAACCAATATCATTCAGAAAATTAATATTCTCAATATCATCTGGAGCATATAGCGGTTCAATTTTTTCACCACTCACAGTTGTGAATTTCATTCCAGTGGTTTTCATTGATTTTACTTTTTCGTCAAACTCTGCTCTCTTCTCTAGATATTTTTTATCAAGCATAATTATTCTTTCTTTGTTTGATAAGGAAATTAAATCATTACTACTTTTAAATTTAAGTTCTGCCGAATCTTCGGTCAAACTCATTCAATGAAATTTTGATGACAATCGGGCGGCCATGCGGACAGACATAAGGCATCGATGTAGCAAAAAGCTGATCAATCAATAGCCGCATTGCTCTTTCGTCCAGCCTGTCACCGGCTTTGATGGCTGTTTTACAAGAATATGATTTTGCCAGATTATCTTTTTGCTCGAGATGTTTTTCCCTTTCATTAGCTGAATATTCTTCCAGTAAATCAAAAAGAACCTGCTCCTCAGTTCCTTTCCTTACATCGTCAGGGACACCTTCAATTTTAACTGTTTCCTTTGCTAAAAATTTTAATTGAAAGCCAAGACGACTGAGATAAGGTTCCAGTTCCTTCAGTAATGCTAGTCTAGCAGGATCAGTTTTTACTTTTTTGGGAAAGAGAAGCTGCTGAGAAAATGGAATATCTGTATCAAGTCGGTTCAAAGCTTTTTCATAAAGAATTCTTTCATGTGCAACATGCTGATCAATAATCATCAGTCCGGATTTAATCTGTGAAAGAATATATTTATTGTGAAGCTGGATTATGAAAGGTGATTCTTCGGTTTTTTCGATTGTGGTTTGTTCAGCTTTATCATGAGAAATTTCTTTTTGATCATTCCCTCTGAATAGTTTTGACTCAACCTTTCCTTCTCTTTTAATCACCACGTCATCTGTAATACTGCCAAACAGTAAATCTATTTCTTCCTCCGAATATCTTTTCACCTCAGGCTGATATCTCTCTTTGGCCGGTCTATCTGAAAAATCTCCACGATTGGCAGGATGAAATTTATTGACAGCTAATTTTTCCTCGGGTAGATCGCTCTCGCTAAAAACCATCGAAGGGATAAGATCGTGAGAGCCAAGACTCTTCCTTACAACAGAAAGTATGAAACTATACACATCTTTTTCATCATCAAACTTCGCTTCAAGCTTTGAAGGATGAATATTTATATCAATTCTTTCTGGATCAATCTCAATGAACAAAATGAAGAATGGATAATCTCCTTTCTCAAGAATATTTTCATAAGCAGTGAAAACAGCGTGGTTTATATTTTTGTTTAGGATATATCTTGAGTTGAGGAATAAATATTGCTCACCTTTGGTTTTTCGAAGAAGACTTGGTTTACCGACATAGCCAAAAGCACTAAAAAGTTCCGTTCTTTCTTCAACAGGAATTAAAGCATCAGGCATATTCTCTCCAAATACGTGTCCGACTCTTTCCTTCAAAGATTCAGCAGGATAATCGAAAATAGAATCAACTCCATTAAATAGTTTAAAGGCAATCGAATGATGACTCAATGCAATTCGATTAAAAGTATCGACGATATGCTTAAACTCAGTAGTATCTGTTTTAAGAAATTTCCTTCTTGCAGGAACATTAAAGAAAAGATTCTTAACAGTCACACAAGTTCCTTTTGGAAAGGAGCCTTTATCAACTTTAATATTTCCTGCTTCATCATTCTTAAGAAGCGTTCCAATTTCCTCGTTGCGGGTTTCTGTTCTAATTTCAATCTGGCTGACTGCAGAAATAGAGCTTAATGCTTCACCTCGGAATCCCAGCGTTTTGATGGCTTCGAGGTCTTCGAATGCTTCAATCTTGCTCGTTGCGTACTTCTGGACACAAAGGATAAGATCTTCTTCACTCATACCAGCACCATCATCACAGACCTGAATCAAATTTTTGCCTGCCCGCTTAATGATGACTTCAATATTTTTCGCACCTGCATCAATAGAATTCTCCATCAATTCCTTAACAACCGATTCTGGTCTTTGAACAACTTCTCCGGCTGCAATTTTACTGGCAATATATTCTGGTAATATTTTAATTCGTTTTGCCATTAATCTTTACATATTTTCTGATTTCAAATTGCTCTCTATTCTCTGTTGAAACAAACCTCCAAATATCATTTTTAATTTCTGGGAATTTAACTTCGCCCTCGGCTGCAAACTTCATAAAAGATAAAATCATTTCATCAGCGATAAGCATTGACTGCTTGTATATCTGACCACCGCCGATAATAAATGCTTTTTCATACTTTTCTGATTTACAGTAGTCTATTGATTCACCAAGTGAATGACAGATTTTTGTTTCCTCAAATTCTGTTATAAAATCTCTATTTCCTGTAACAATAATATTTTTTCTTCCCTTTAATGGTTTGCCCAAGGTCTCAAATGTTTTCCTTCCCATAATAACTGCTGAACCAAGTGTTGTCTGTTTGAAATGCTGGAATTCTTCTTTCACATGCCAAGGCATTTCGCCATTTGCTTTTCCAATAACTCCGTTCTGTGCAATTGCCGCAATTATGATAATCCTCAAACAGCAACCTCGAAATTAATTTTTTCGTGATATTGATAATTCAATAACTCAAAGTCTTCAAATTTTAATTCGTCAATTGATTTGTTGGCAATTTTTAGACTTGGTAACGGAAGCGGTTCTCTTTTTAACTGCTCTCTTAATCCTTCAAGATGGTCATATTTTTCTGTTTCAGTTCCTTTCTCACCAACATAGATATGCGCATCAACAATAGTGTGCCCAAACTGACCGAGTTGCAATCCTACCTGCTGAGCAATTACCTGCGTCAACAAGGAATAGGCAGCCAGATTGAAGGGAATACCCAGAGCAATATCACCTGAACGTTGAGTTAAATGACAATTAAGTTTTCCATCGTGAACATTAAAGACAAAAGTATAATGGCAAGGTGGAAGTTTACTTGTAGTTGCATTGCCAGGTTCCCAGGCTGAGATAACCAGTCTTCTACTGTTTGGATTTTTTTTAATCTCATCAATTACATATTGAATCTGGTCAACTTCACGAACGACCCATTCACCACTTTTATTTTTTTGAGCACTTGGAAAATGCCTCCAATAGTATCCATAAGCGGTTTCGAGTACACCATTTTCATCAGCCCAGGCATCCCAGATTTTTGTATACTGCCTAAGGTTTCTAATGTGATTCTCGCCGGATAAATACCAAAGAACTTCATGAAGTAGTGATTTCCATTGCATCTTTTTCGTTGTCAGCAGCGGAAAACCTTCACTCAAATCAACTTTATAGAACGCTCCAAAGTAAGAAATTGTATCAACACCTGTGCGTGTTTTCTTTCTTACACCGTTATCCATAACTGTTTTAACAAGATCAAGATATTGCTTCATAATAAAAAGGAATTAAAATAAAAGTGAGATTGATTTTAATTGAAATTTAGCAATTTTTTGTGAGGTGATAAAATGCTAAAAATGTATTTGTGTGGCAATTTCGGTACAGGCTTTTTCAATTCCTTCCCTATATTTGATTATTGATTCATACTCATAACTGAAATACATTGCTAATTCTATTGGATAAACATATTTGGGGAGCTTACCTGCAGATTCTGGACTAATTTTACCACAGACTAAAAATATCTGCTTTGCACCTGACCTGAACATGTGCATAAGAACTCCAATTCCCTTTCCGAAACCCGACTGATGATCGTATGCTCCCTCCCCAGTGATTAAATAGTCAACTAAGTCAAGATCGGAATATTTGTG
>JALONF010000419.1 GCA_025455085.1 Ignavibacteriaceae bacterium | reverse complement strand
ATTCAGGAAAATGATGTGCTAAATATTTTAAGAATTCAGCTTGAACGAAAAGCAAGAGAATATTTTCCATCGATAAGAGAATATGCAAAATACTTTGGTGTCACCCAGGAACGATTGGATAAAAATGGTAAAGATATTTTGATACTTCATCCCGGACCGATCAACAGAGGTGTTGAATTATCGTCTGAAGTTGCCGATGGTTCGAACCAGATTATTCTTTACCAGGTTACAAACGGCGTTGCAATCAGAATGGCAGTTTTATATTTACTCGGAACTCTAAACTAAAAGACTAGTTATGAAAGTTTTATTAAAAAATGTTGACGTAATTCACCCGGAAGAAAAATTAAACCTCAAAGGAGTATCAGTACTTATTGGCGATGGTCTCATATCTAAAATCGGCGAGTTAAGTAAGGCTGATACTGAAGGTTCAAAGGAATTTGATTTTGCTGGAAAACTTTTAGTGCCTGGATTATGTGATATGCACGTCCATTTACGTGAGCCCGGAAGGGAGGATGAAGAGACTGTGATAACTGGCTGCAATAGTGCCGCAGCCGGCGGTTTTACGGGTGTAGCCTGTATGCCTAATACTGAACCATCAATTGATACCGCCGAGGTGGTTAAATTCATTAAAGAACAAGCATCAAATCATTTAGTAGATGTTTATCCTGTTGCGGCAGCCAGTTTAGGTCGTAAAGGTGAAATAATTTCTCCGATGGCCGAATTGATTGAAGCTGGTGCAGTTGCATTTTCAGATGATGGCACAGTCATAAAAACATCTTCTGTTTTAAGAAGAGCATTTGAATATGCAAATATGTTCAATGCTCCAATCATTGAGCACTGTGAGGATGAATCACTCGCCGACGGAGCTATGAACGAAGGGATCAACTCTACACTGCTCGGACTTCACGGATTACCTTCTGTTGCTGAGGATATTATTGTCAGCAGAGATATTTTGATGGCAGAATATACTGGTGGTAGAATCCACATTGCTCATATCAGTACAAAAAATTCTGTCAATCTTGTAAGAGAAGCGAAAAAGAAAGGAATAAAAGTTACAGCCGAAGTGACGCCTCATCATTTCACTCTAACCGATGATGCACTTAAGTCCTATGATACCAATATGAAAATGAATCCTCCATTAAGAACGCAGGAAGATATCGACGCAATCATCAAAGGATTAAAAGATGGAACTATTGATTGCATTGCTTCTGATCATGCACCTCACTCATTAGAAGAAAAAGAATCTGAGTTTCAATATGCGCCAAATGGAATAGTTGGATTTGAGACAACAGTTGGATTATCTTTTTCAGAATTATTGCACAAGAACAAATTGAGCTTAGAGGAACTAATTAAAAAGTTATCAATCAACCCCCGCAAAATACTTAACCTTCCAATTCCAAAATTTGAAGTTGGTGCAGTAGCTAACTTCACTATTCTTGATCCAAATTTTGTCTGGACGGTTGATATTTCTAAATTCAAAAGTAAATCTAAAAACTCTCCATTCGATAAAAGACTACTTACCGGAAAAGCAATTGCTGTCTTTAACAGAAAGAAAATGTTCATTGATGACCAATTGATTGATCTCGCCGGTGCTTAATTTTATCTAGAGTTCTGTCTACTATTATATACGATAAAAGTTTGATTTTTTTTCATTTTAGAAGAAATTCGCTACAAATCTAATGGCACCTCATTTGGCCTAATCTACATAGAAATCAAAAGAGGTGACCAAATGAAAAACTTAATAAAACTTTTCGCAGCAGTAATAACCTTTGCATATCTAACCGGTTGCGATGTTAACGAACCTGAATACATTGTCGATAACGTTCCTCCGGTTCCTCCAACAGGAATCAAAGTTTTTGTCGGAGATGATGTAATAGATCTGACGTGGTTTGACAACAGGGACCCTGACCTGGCTGGCTATAATATATACTTCAGCTATTCCTATAACGGCAGATATGAAATTATTGGATCTTCGCCTTATAATTACTTCATCGATGAAGGTGCAGAAAATGGCGTAAAATATTATTACGCAGTAACAGCCTATGATTATAATGGCAATGAAAGTGATTTAAGCAAGGATGTGATTTATGCTACAGCAAGACCTGAAGGATTTAATCAGGCAATTTTTGACTATCGTAGATTCCCGAACAACTCACTTTTTATTTAGATGTATATGATGATACCGACATTCAGGATATGGGACCTACGAACGACATTTACGATATACCTTTTGCACCGACATCAGGCTGGTCTACTACAAAAGATGCAATTGCAATAGTTGGTCATACATATGTATTCTGGACATGGGATAATCATTTTGCAAAGATTCGAATTTCGAATATTACAAACGATAGAGTAGTATTTGACTGGGCTTATCAATTAGTTGAGGGTGAAACACAATTAAAGCCATCTGTAATTGGTAACAGAAAACCGCTCGAAAAAACCTGGCCGAGATAATTTGATGGGGCGTATGCCCCATCTCTTTTTATAGATTTATGATCAGGATTTAATTAAATTAGGGACAAATGAAGACTTTATTTTTATATATAGTAATTATCTTTTTGTTTTCTGGCAGCAGTCATCTATTCGCACAGCATAATAATCTTCAACAAAATCTTAATCCCGATAGCAAAAAAGTTAAAATTCAATCAATCATTTTTAATGATATTGAATCAGGCATTATTAATAACGATCTGAAAAAATTCTCACAGTATTTTTCTTCACAACCTTATTTAAGTCTGGTGAATGGTGTGAATGGTTATTACTCTTCTAACCAGGCATATTATATTTTGGAGGACTTTTTCAACTCATTTAAAGTAGTTTCATTCAAAATGGAAGAGACAAAAACTGAAGGAACTGTTTCATACGGAAAAGGTGATTATTATTTTGAAAAAAAGGGAAGAAGAGAAGTCGCACACTTGTATATAACTCTGAACAATTCCGGCAACAAATGGTATATTACGCAAATCTCAATTAACTGATGAGTAATAAAATATTATCATACTTTAAAGGCGATAGAAAATATTTTGCTATC
>JALONF010000418.1 GCA_025455085.1 Ignavibacteriaceae bacterium | reverse complement strand
TAAAAAGCACAAAGATGAAAATGTTGACATAGCGATAATGCCGATCGGTGCTTATAAACCGTGGAGAAAATATCACTGCACTCCCGAAGAGGCTCTTGTAATGGCCGAGTATCATCTCGGTGCAAAATACTTTATACCAATACACACAAAAACTTTCGACAGCGATGAGATGATTTATGAGCCACTTAATTGGCTCGCTGAATCAAGTAAGCATTATCAGATGAAAGTAGGACTCTGGGATATAGGCGAAACATTCACACTAAAAGCTTAATTTTCCTTCCAAAATATTTTATCATCGGAAACTAATTTGGGTTCGCACCAAATAATTCAGGAATGCATAACTGCAACAAAAGCTAATGTTGAGAGAGCATTAAGAAAATTTTCATCGCTTTCAAAAAAGCAATTGAACTGGAAACCCGGGCCTGATTCGTGGAGTGCTGGTGAATGTATTTCACACCTTATTAATTCAAACGCATTATATCATTGTAAAATTGAAAGCATTTTAACTTCAAACACTAGCGCTCCCGCAAAAGATTTTTCATATAAACAAAGTTTAGTTGGAAAAATGATTGTTAAAGGTGTGGATCCAGCAAATGTGAGAAAGTCGAAAACTTTCAAAGTATTTTTTCCTGATGCGAGCGATATCACAAAAAGTATTATCTATGATTATGCTGTATCATCAAATAAATTCATTGAGCTTGCAGATAAATTTCGCCATCTTGATTTAAAGAAAATAAAACTCAGTTCACCCGTTAATAAAATCTTGAGAATGAATTTGGGTGATCCACTAATCATCATTCCAAAGCACGACGAACGGCATCTCAATCAGGCGGAAAGAGTGATGAGTCAAAAAGAATTTCCATTTAAGTAAAGACAATGAATAAACTCGAACAAGGCTTCGTTCAGATTTACACCGGCAATGGGAAAGGAAAATCAACTGCGGCTATTGGACAGGCAGTTCGAGCTGCTGGTTTTGGCTTGAAAACTTACATTGCCCAGTTTATGAAAGAATATCCGTACAATGAATTAGTGAGTCTTAAACATTTGTCCGAATGGATAACAATTGAACAATTCGGCGGTGATGACTTTGTTTATAAAAAAGAATTGCCTAGTCGAGAAGAGCGTGCGAAAGCAAAGAGGGGATTAGACACTGCAAAAGAAAAAATGCTCAGCGGTAAATATGATTTAATAATTCTTGATGAAGCAATTGTAGCAATTTATTTCAAACTTATCGAAACGAAGGATCTAGTCGAGTTAATAAAAATAAAACCAGAGAATGTTGAACTGATTTTAACCGGAAGATATTGTCCTGAAGAGCTAATCGAATTAGCTGACCTTGTCACAGAAATGAAAGAAGTAAAGCATTATTATCAAAAAGGAATCTCATCAAGGAAAGGAATTGAGAGTTAAATTTCCTTCTTTCATAATCAAATCACATTAGACATTAATTATTTCCTTAGAAATTACGCAAAAATCGAATATTATAAATATTAAAGTCTCTTGACTTTAAATTTAAGCATGCTTAAAATTGAATCAAAAATAAACATAACTATGAAAAATATATCTAAAGAAGATTACTTAAGTGTAATCTATAAATCGGCAGACAGTAATGGAGAAATAAAAGCGAACCAGATTGCTGAACAATTAAATATTTCGCCAGCTGCAGTTACTGACATGCTTCGAAAGCTCTCCAAAGAAGGCTATGTTGATTATAAACGATACAAGGGAACGAAGCTCACAAAAAGCGGCGAAGAATATGCACGAAGCATGGTAAGACGTCACAGGATTTGGGAATTGTTCTTACATCAGATAGTTGGTCTTCCGTGGGACAAAGTTCACAATGAAGCACATAATCTTGAGCACAGTGCTTCAGATGAATTAATAAACAAAATGGAAGAGATGCTGGATTTTCCTGAATATGATCCTCATGGCGATCCAATTCCGGATAAAAATGGTAAACTACCAAAAGGTAATGTTGGTATTCCGCTAAGCTCAGTTGAGAATGGTCATACAGTAAAAGTAAATCGAGTACATGATTTCGACAGCAGCTTTCTTCAATACATATCTAAAATCGGAATTGAGCTGAATAAAGAAATCACAGTTGTTGAATCACTTGAATTTGATAATTCAATATTAGTGAGGATAGATAAAAAAGAAACAAACCTGAGCAGTAAAGTTGCAGCAAATATTTTTGTTATGGAGGTTAAGTAAAATTACGATGACAGATCCATTAGTAACATTATTGATTGGCACAGGAATAATTCTGCTAATTCTGCTAGGAATAGTTTCATTCTTTCCTAAAAAAGGATTGCTGGCAAAAATGAAACGAAGTAAAACTATTTCAAGAAGAGTTTTAATTGAAGATGCCCTTAAACATTTATATAACTGTGAATATAATGGTGTAAGCTGCACGCTGAACAGTGTTGCTGGCAAACTCTCAATCTCCGAAGATGAAGCAGCCGCCTTAATTACTAAGCTGGAAGATATGGGTTTATTGAGTTCACACCATGAAACTCTTCAGCTGTCCAGTGAAGGAAGATCTTATGCGCTTCGGATAATTAGAGTCCATAGACTATGGGAAAAATATCTCGCTGATGAAACCGGAGTCGATGAATTGCAGTGGCATCAT
>JALONF010000417.1 GCA_025455085.1 Ignavibacteriaceae bacterium | reverse complement strand
CGGCTTCACTGATATAAACAGGTACATTTAGTCCGAGCTGTCTGCCAGCAAAATCACTATGGACCTGCAATACGTTTTTCCATTTAGCCGAAGAATCCACACCAGCGATTAAACTTGTTGAAGCAATAGCTCCCGGATTTACAAGAGGATTAATTTCTTTTCCTCTCATTCTTTCTACTGCAGTAATTGAGTTGAATACTTCACCGGTTGCATCCACACCAATTTTATCCTGCACTGCCTGATGTCCCTGTTCTTCAATTACTTTTGCCATAGTGAATACTTTGGAAACACTCTGGATTGAGACCATTGACTCAATATCGCCGGCAGTGTAGACTTGTCCATCAACCGTAACTAAAGCTATACCAAATATGTTTGGATCAACAGTAGCAAGTTCTTTTATGTAATCAGCATTTGCACCTTCTTTTACATCTTTGAATTTAGTAAATGCATCGTTAAGCACTTTTTCAATGTTTGCTTTTGATAGATCCTGTCCATAAATAAAAACAGGATTTGATAACAACAAACATACAAGCACTACTGCTGCCAATCTTAGACTAATCAAAAAATGTTTCATATTACTAAACTCCTTTTAACTGTTAAATAATTAAATTTATTATTCATACTCTCAATCTCCGTAACACAGATTACTGGTCAAGCCATTCCTTCGGAATAATCTGTGCTACATTTGGGTTTAACCTCTCCGATTTTAGAACAATACTTTATGTGAAAAATTATACTTGAAAGAGAACTGAACTTTGAATATGTCAGCAGTCTTTAAATAGTTTTCAGGATATTGAATTTCTCCATCCTCTTCGAGATTATTAAAATTATCTCTCATACCCCATTGAAGTTCAGCAGCCATCATTACATTTTCTACAGGGTAGTAAACTAGATTAGCAATAGCATATTGACCCATTTTAAAAGCATCATAATCCTGAAGGTCAGAATTATCAATGTTCACCATTGAATAGCCAATTGCTGAGGCAAATTTTTCACTCCAGTTGTGCTCAAGGAATGCAACCACACCTAAAATAGGTAATGCAACTCCCTTCACCGGCTTTTCGGCATCAGTAGTATCCAATTCAACACCGATGTCAACCGGTGCATCATTCATATAGTTCTGAATACCCGCTCCGTATACAACGGAAAGTCTGGCAATATCATTTTTTGTGATTTTTATATTTGAACTGAGATTTAATCCCCAGCCAATAACATCATCACCTAAATCAACATCGACATTTGGAGGATAATCAGTATTGTCCACCCATTTTATATAACGAACAATACCAGCTAACTCAACGTATCCCCAGTCATGTGCTGAACGGTATTCAGCAGATAAATCCGGAACAGGAAATTGAGCATCAAGATTAGTCTGTTCCTGAAGAATTTCACTAATAACTCCTCCATCTGCACTTGCACCCGGTCTTTCCAATGCAATCGTTAATCTAGTATCACCCTTAATCGGCATATATCTGAACTGAACGTTACGGAAGAAAGCCATTCCGGTTGGTCCCCAATACTCAACTGTATTCGGGAACACATCTATATCCATAAATGGTGACCAGTACTGGCCAACGCCAATACAGCCGAGTTCACCATAAGCGTGACGGAGACGGATTGTTGTTTGTCCGGCATCCACACCGGTTCCAAACAATTCCCATTCAAACTGTGTGAAGAGTTCTCCGAGTCCGGTTTGAGTACCGCTCTTAACACCGAAGCGAGTTTGACGAACACTGAAGTATGCATTGCCATCAGTTCCGTATTCATTTTCCGTAGTTGGAAGTTTTGTTGGTCTTACTACATCAAACCAATCTGGATGAATTTGTTTTGCATTATAACCTATATCGGTCATTGCAAAACCGTAAAGCTGAAACCAGTTCTTTTCTCCGTCCTGAGCAAGTACAAAACTTGCCAGCAACAAAACAAAGATTGCTGTGAATAGAGCTTTCATAAAGTACTCCTATTTATTATTTGTGAATTATTATTTGGTGATAATGAAATGTCTGACTTGTACCGGATTACATCTATCAGCGCTGTGCCATCGACGGGTTTACGCAGATAAGCAATGGCTCCATAATTTTTTGCCGATGTTCTTGTAGCTTGCTCATCATATGCAGTGATAATAATTACCGGCAGATGCATATTATTTTCTCTAATGAGTTCCAGTAATGAACAACCATTCATCCCCGGTAAGTTTTCCCCTGCATTGTAATTTTTTAAGAACTCTTCAGCGCTTTCAAATGAACTGCATTTAAAGCCCGCTGATTTGAGCAGCATCATATATCCATCTCTAACGTTCCGGTCATCATCAATGATATAGATCATACATATAGCTATTGTTTTTTAATTCTAAAAAAATGTTTTCATAAAAAGATCAGATAAACAGATAACCTGATTTTTAGCAAGTGATTTTAAATTGATTAAAATCCCACACCTCCACCGATGCTGATTATTGGATCCCAATCCTCATACGGCGAGTTTTCATCCTGGATTACATCAAATAATACTTCTACGTAAACAGAAGCATTAGCACCGACCCGCTGAACAAATCCACCTCCTAAAAGTAAAAAGGGAACCCAGTTTCTCTCTGAATCCCATTCCCTGTTCTGCGAATTATAAACTGGTATTTCATAACTTTCATATGCAAATTCCGAGTGCAGATAAATTTGATATATTGGTCGGAATCTTGCAAAAATACTTGCACCATAATTATTTGTGCTTATATCAGGTTCATCATAATTGTAATATGAATAAAGCAATTTACCGCCCACAGAAAATTTTGGTGAGACTTTATATCCAACAATAGGATTTACACTTAAATAGAAATAATCACTCCAAAAATTGAACCCGATAGTTCCACCGTAGTACCATTTGTTTTCAGAGGATTGTGGATTTGAGGGTGGTGGTGCGGTTTGTTCTTTAACAACTACAGAATCTTTTTCTACAGCAACGG
>JALONF010000076.1 GCA_025455085.1 Ignavibacteriaceae bacterium | reverse complement strand
ACAAGTTCAAAGCCATTTTTAACTGCTAAAGACAAGAACGGAAACCAATTCCAGTTTGCTGTTGCGTGGTCAACCAATGATGATGTTTATGGCTCGGTAATAGCAAAAGCAGAAGGGTTAAATTCTGAGCTAATGAAAGGGAAAATTGATAATACAGAAATTTACCGAATTATGTACGCAACGCTCTTCGGAGTAATACTAAAGTAACTTACTCTTCCTTTAAATAAGCAGTTGCTTCAATCTCAACAACAATATTCGGGTCAATCAGCGATTTAACCTCAACCATTGAAGTTACAGGTTTGATATCCTTAAAGAATTCACCGTGAGCCCGACCAACCGCATCCCAGTCTTTAATATTGGTTACATAAATCCTCGTTCGGATTACGTCGCTCAGTGACCCTCCTGCATCATTAATTGCCTTCTCGATTTTTTGAATGATGAATCTAGTTTGCTGATATGGATCACCAGGGGCGATAATCCTGTCACGGTCAACTGCAGCAGTACCGGATACCTCAATAAGATTTCCTATTCTCACTGCTCTGGAATAACCAATTTTGCTTTCCCAGATAGTTCCACTTGATATGCTGATTCTTTTTTCCATATAAACCTCTAAATTTTTCCTTGAAGATATTTTTTCCTCTTTGTTTCAGAAAACTTTTCTATTGCATAGCGAAGCATTGTCCTCGGCATTTTTTTGTAATGAATTTTCAGAAATTTTTCCTCGGTCTGTAAATCTCTTTTCCCAACTTCTCTAAGCATCCAGCCAACTGCCTTGTGAATAAGGTCATGCTCATCTTCTAGAAGCAATTCTGCAATCTTTAGAGTCGTTTTAAAATCATTATTCCTTATGAACTCGAATGTTGACAGGACTGCAATCCTGCGCTCCCAAAGATTTTTTGATAATGCAAATTTAAATAATAAACTTTTATCCTTATTGAGGAGATGCTTCCCGATGATTTTTGGTGCCGAAAGGTCAACAAGGTCCCAGTTATTAATACCAATTCTGTTTTTCAGATAATATGAAAAGATAGCTTCTTTTTCTTTCTCATCTCCCTTTGCATATCCATCAACTAAAATAAAAAGTGAAATTAGCCTTTCTTCGTGAACTGTCGAATTCAATAATATCTTTATATCACTCAAAGATAAATCACTGAACTCACGGGCTAATTTTCTTTGTGTGGGTACTTTGAGACCGGCAAAAATATCTCCCTCACCGTATTCTCCTTTACCGGTTTTGAAGAACCACTGCATAGTTTTTGAAACTTCAGGACTTCCAGATGTCTTTATTTTTTTTCTTAGTTCTGTAAGCCTAACACTCATTTAGGTAGAATATCTCGATTAGAAAGTATTGAATATTTGATAAGAGAAAAATAACTATTAATTTTAAAAATTCGCAGAATCAGGAAGGTATTAATCTTGGAGTAAGTTAAATCTAATGTGTAGTAATTTTATTTATGAGAGAAACGAGTTCACCCTTTGCGAAAGGCTTCACTAAAAATTCGTCGGCACCTGCTTTACGAAACTCCTGAATCTTCTCCTGTAAAAATTCACTTGACAAAATTACTATTGGAATCTTTTTGCTTTTATTCTTTCTTACTTTCCTTACAATTTCAAGCCCTCTATTCCAGTAATTTATTGTAACGTCAAAAATTATGGCACTGAATTTTTCATCAGTAATGAGCACTGAATTAAAATCCTGAGAAGGGATAAGGTCTACTTCATAGTTATCTTTTAAAAAAGCTTTAATAAGAGGGAAAGAATCCCCACTGTCATCCAGCATTAATATCTTTGAAACTCCATTACTCTTCTCAAAAGTTTTCTTAAACTGTTCAGCTTTTCCAACTTTTGCCAGCGGAAGAGTAAATGTAAAAGTGCTTCCAACTCCTTTAATGCTATCAACAATCAGAGAGCCTCCCATTTTTTCGATATATCTTTTTGAAATTGCTAAACCCAATCCATTTCCTTCAAAATTTCTTCCAATCTCTAAATCTTCCTGGCTGAAAGGTCTGTAAAGATGATCAAGATATTCGGTTGAAATACCAACGCCGGTATCTTTAATCTTGCAAACTGCCAGATCTCTTTCATTGAAGGTTTCAACTTCAAATTCTATGTACCCCTGCCTGGTAAACTTAATAGCATTATCAATCAGATTGTTTATAATTGCCTCAAGACATTGCAAGTCAACATCTACAAAAATATTTTCTTGTCCAATCCTCAATGAGAAGTCAAGTTTCTTTTCTGCTGCTTGAATCTTATAAGGTTCCAAACAGTTCTTGATGATGTGAGAAAGGTTTAAAGTTTCAATGTTCATTTTGTAGTTGCCGGCTTCTATTTGCGCGAACTCCAGCATCTGAGTTATACTCTTAAATAATCGCTCGCTTCCAGTGTGAAGGTTATCAAGATAGATTTTATCCTCGTTACCGATTTTATCCCGAAGATTTTCTTTAATAATTGTAGAATAACCGAGAATTATATTAAGTGGAGTTCTGAGTTCGTGAGAAAGCACATTAAGAAACGTACTTTTCAGTCTATCGGCTTCTTTACTTGCATCACGGGCTTTTCTTACTTCTTCTTCAGCAAGCAGAACATCCGATTGGTCTTCATGAAAAAGTACCACATAAGTTTTACTACTCAGATTAATTGGGAAAATCGTTGTCTTGAGAAAAGGTACCGCTCTATCAGCACCGAGTAATCTTGTATCAATATAATTCTGAAGTTCTATCGGTCTCTTCTTCAGTAAAACAGTGCTGATCTTCTGAACAATTTCCCGCTTCTGAAGTTCTTTGTCTGTAGCATAAGAATATCCGCTTAGTTCCGTGAGGGAATAACCCCATCTTTTTGAGAATGCGGAATTAATATAAACCACAAAGCCTTTTTCATCAAACACCTCAACTGGAAAAGGCAGAGGTTCGTAGCATAGTTCAAAATATTTTAAGTTGAACGAGTCCACGCTTAATTAACCGGTAATGAAAAATGAACCAGAGCACCTTTATCGCTATTAAGTATTTTAATTTCCCCTTTATGTTTGTCCATAATATTTTTGCAAAGGAATAATCCATATCCGCCGTTAGATAAATTAAAAACAATTGATGGGTTTGATTTCACTCTTTCCGGAAAACCAGGTCCATCATCCTGAATTTCAACACAGTTCCATTTGTTTGTTACGAATGAGCGGATCGTGATTGTGGCATTTTTATGAGCGTCCACCGCATTAGTAATTAAATGAACTAGCAAATGTTGTATCTGCTCCGGATCAAAATCACACAGCGGAAGAGGGTTTAATTCTGTTTTGAATGTTACTGAACTGAATTTCTTAAGTGGTGAAAGGTACTTAATAACTGACTGAATAGTCCTGTTCAAATCGTTGTTATCCTTATTCAAATCAGTAACTGACGTTTCAAGCAGCACCTGTGCATACTTTTGAATATTACGAATACTATCAGCAGCAACCTTGGACTTTAATTTTAATCTGTCAAATAGTAAATCATCAAGCTGGCTGTTACTTTCAAATTCAGACTGAGACTTTTCGATTGTCCGTAAAAGACTTTCAGTTTCTAAAAGAGCAAGATGCACTAACCCCTGCAATGCCTGCCCGATCTCCGAATCGATACCTGACTTTAATACTTTTCGTTCTGCCTGAATAAGCTGTGCATTAGCTTCCTGAAGTGCATTGTAAGCATTTATTTGTCCATCATATAACTGTGCATTTCTGATTGCAGTAGCCGCCTGACCTGCAAGAATTTCGAATGTACCGGTTATCTCTCTAACTTTTATTTTGTGCAGATGCTTGCTGTCAACATATATCACTCCGATTTTTTTTCCATCAGTGATTAATGGAGAGCAAAGAATTGTCTGCAATTCCAATTTTAATATACTTCTTGATGGATCATAAGCTGAATCACTCTGTGCACCTTCAATAAATGCTGATTGGCCATTACGAAAGACATCTTCAACAACAGTGTTACTAACTTCAAAGAGCTGTTTGGGCAGGTTTTCGTTGTGTTCATTCAGCCCCAGCTTAAATTCTAAATCGCCGGAGTTATTTTGCAGAACAATGAAACCTCTTTCTGAATTTGTTAGTCGTATTGCATTTTTCAGAACGAGTTCAAGAACATCTTCTAAGATCAAAGACCTGTTAATAGTATTTACTATGTTCAGAATTACTTCAAGATTTTTTAATCTTTCGGATGATTCGTCTTCATTAATTACATTCTTAACACGGTCGTCTATATTTTTTTTGAACTCAGAGAATTTCATTGAATGAAAATTTTGTAACTTAATCTTTTAATAATTTAATTGATAGAAACCATTCCCAATCATTGAAACCAGACTGTGACCAGGCTTGTGCAATTCCAGCAGAAAAAGTTGATTCGAGATTATACCAGTGTTTAAATTTAATATCCATTTGAGCTCCGATATCAACTAAGTATTTTCCTAAATCCGATTGAGTAACTAATCCTTGTGAATAAATTGCAAAATCAAAGTGATTAACAAACTGATCCAGCAACAACCATCCTGATGTCCTGATCGGTGGAAATGCGTTTTCCAGCATCATTTTTCCAAATTTATTTGCGACAAGGCTGTAAATCGGAATACCTGGAAATCTAAAAATCCTCCTAAATTGCTTAATTTCGTCATTATCTACAGCTCTGTTGCCAAATCCACCAATGTAAAACAGACTTTGAACAAGATTTTCATTTTCATAGTTATATCCACCTGCAATTTTTACGTGCAAAACATTATGATTCCACAGCCATGTCGAGAAATCACTCAATTCAATATAAGAATTAAGTGCAACTTCTGGTTGGTCAAATTCTGTACCGTAGAGCCCTATTGTCCAATTAATCTCAGTACCATATTCATAATCTGAACTTCCTATACTTTTCCGAAGGTTTCTATAGTTTAGATTTGTTGCTAGTACAGCAAAATCTGGCTGCGAAACAGGGACAAGGTTATCATTAATAAATTTTACATCTCTGTAAAAAGTTAAAGAGGTTGCCTGTTTTATCTTTGTTGGATTATCATACTTCCAGAAGTATGTATGTCCAAGTTTAAATTGTGTTCCGATAGTTCCTCTTTTTCTATCGTTGAACAAATCAAAAAAGTCTCCTCCATTGTAAAGAACATCAATATAGAATAGCTGCTTGTAATCATATTTAAATCTTAAGTGCCAGAGAGGTTCACTCGGAGATTCATTAAGCGGTGATACTCCTGCTTCCATATAAAAATCGTGAATTAAAAGAGGGTCAGAAATTCTGGTGAATAAGCCAAATACAACCTGATCTTGAAAGCCGCTGACTACAGGAATTATGGAGTGTATATGCAAGTTTTCTAATCCATTAAAACCTGACTCCATTGAAAAGTCTACTGGATTTATTTTAGAAGAGTCAGCACCTAAATTTAAACTCTGTAATTTCGGATTCGCTTCAACAACTCTTTGACCAAAATAATTAATTGCAGGTAAGAAGCTTGCTGATCTATTCTCAAATATTACTGGTCTAAAACCTTCAGAAATATATTCAAATGCGAAAACCGAGTCATGTGATATTTCAATTGGTCTGAACAAGCCCGTGATGCAATGTGATATTGCCTTCAAAGATTTATCTTGAAAATCATATCGATAGATATTTGAAACCCCATTGGTGTAAGCATTCCAATACAAAAATGTCCCATCCCTGCTCCACGTGGAGTTTTCAGGTGAGCCGCTGCTTGAAATTACTTCATATCTAAACGAGGAATCAGCAATGACAGATGCAGTATTAAATGTTATGATAGACTGCTGCCCGCTGGATTTCTTTAAAGTCGCAGCCAGCTTTTTTCCTGAGTCATCAATTGAAAGATTAAATATTTCATCCCCGATCTCAAGAGTTGCCAGGCGAATAATTTCCTTGTAAGGATAGGGTGAATAAACTAAAGTCACAAAGCCAGCATCATGTTGTATCCCCCACAAATCGTGAGTTACTGGTGAAACAGCTAAATCACCAACCCTTGCATTTTCAAACAACAACTTTTCATCACCTGACTCTAAATGATATACCCTGATGTCTCTGAATAATTGATTGTTCTTTGTAGTATAAAATAGTAATCCGTTTACTTCATCCAATGCAATGGAAGAAACCTGCAACATACTCGGAGTAGCTATGGAAATAAGTTTCTTAGAAATGCCTGACTTTAAGTCAAGAGATTGCAGGGAAGTTAGTTCGCCTGGTCGGTGGTAAACATAAATTACTGAGCTGGTAGGGCTGTCATAATATGGACGCGACACCCAGCCAAAATTTTCAGTGCCAATTTTTCTGAGTTTTGTCTGTTCCACTTGCTCCAGAATTTTAATATTTTCTTCCTGAAATTTTATTTCATTAGAAATAAAATCATTCCAAGCTTCATAAAAATCTTTATTAAATACTCTTTTGAATTTTCCTTCGAAGCCGCTATATGCATCACCCTCCTTTGTACTAAACCAGCTTAGAACTTTCTCTGTTCCATAGACTATTGACAAATATGCTACAAATCTTCCACCATAGATGTAATGAATATTTTCAAGCAAAATTGAATTATGGCTTAATAGAGTCTCGAGGTCAAGCTGGGATGAAAACTCTTTTCCTTCAATTACCAAACTTCTAAAGTACATTTCATCAAAGCTGCCAAGCACTCTACCATATCCACCACTCAACCAGGTCTCAAAAAATACTGCAATTCCTTCCTGGTGCCAACGTGGCGAATAACGGTTATAATTTGTGAGCAGGCTGTAAATAACAGAAAGTGGTTGAGTTTTTTCCGGAGGCACTTTCCCAAAAACCGATCTGCAAAATGACTCAAAACCAATCTCCGCATCATTTACAATAACATGAACTAGCTCATGGCTTATCAACCATTGTACTCTTTCGTTGTAAGGAACAACCTCATAACCTGGTTCCATGGGCTCAATTTCAAACCTGATAAAATTTTGCGGAGTTGTACTGGTTGCTGCAAAACCATAATCACTAACATCATAAGTATTTATTATGATTTTGTCCTTGGGTGAATAGTGAAATAATTCTGAGAGTGGTTTAAAAGCTTTCTCTGCACTAACCAGAATATGGTTAATTAAATGCGAATGATAGTCTCGATAAATAACTTTGAAATGTTCGCTTTCCCTCTCAAGCCAGGGAGAATCTTCCCGCTCAAATAAATGCACAACCAAATTCGTTTTATCCCCATTATCAAAATATTCAGTAGCAATGTCCTCACTTTTTTTCTTTATCCTTATTTCGACATTTCGATTAACATTCGAGACTCCGATGTGCTTCACATACCCAATAGAAATAAGTTTTTCAAAACTATTTCCAAAGGTCGAAGCATTTTTAATTGTCAGAATAAAAGAATCATTGGTTTCATGAATCACATGAGATGCTAATACTAAGTTGCTTTTTATGTTAATATATGTTCCCTTCTTACTGTGATCTAAAGTAATACTTTCAATTATGCCAATATTTTGTTGGTCTTTGGCAAGGACAATTACTTTACTTGGACTAATAACTGCTAAAGATTTGTCGGAATATTTATTGAGAAGTTCAATCGTTTCGTTTAATGGAACAAACATAAAGTCATCAATAAAATGTGATGATGTAGGAAGTTGATGAATGATTGCTTCTCCAGATTCCGTTAAAGTAATTAATACATAAGGATTTTTTGATGTAAACTGAAGTACGGCTTCTTTAAAATTAATCTTGATGGTATTTCCAAAATCAGATAAACTGCTACTCGCATTTAATCCATCTGCAAAATGTTTCAATGAAACATAGACGGTCCCTTGATAATTATATGATGGAACAGATTGACTACTCTCATCATGCAATAAAGTAATTTGAGAAATTTCCTGCGCGAATAAAACTGAGGAGATGAAAACAAATAGAAGAGAAATTCTTAGCATATTAACAGTATGTAAACGTAATAATCAAAGTTAAGTAGTTAAAATACCTGTCTAAGAAATTGTTGGGAAACATGGTTCACTATATACAAATTATATCAGAAAAATAAACACTTCCCCCTAATAATAAAAAAGCCTTCAATAAAGATTGAAGGCTTAACAAAGTATACTTTGGAGAACTAATTCATTCTACCTGACCCAGCCGTA
>JALONF010000075.1 GCA_025455085.1 Ignavibacteriaceae bacterium | reverse complement strand
ATATATTTATCGTGATGATTCAGGATCAAAGCTGAAATTCTTTAATCAGGAAGATGAAAAAGAAGTAATGGTTCTTGAAGATATAGGAAACTATGTTGTTTCTTCAGATGGGAAAAAGATTTTATACGCGAAAGCAGGTGAATACGGGATGGTTGATGTGAAAGAAAATCAAAAAAATCCTAAAGAAGAATGGAAGCAGATATTTGTTGATGGCTGGCGTTTACTCCGTGATTGGTTTTATGATGCTAATATGCACGGGAATGATTGGCAGCAAATGAAAGAAAAATATGAACAGCTTGTTCCGTATGTTTCTCACAGGATGGATTTAGATTACATCTTTGGCGAACTGGTTGGTGAGTTGAATGCGGGACACACTTATGTTGATTGGGGAGATTTTGAAAGAGTGAAAAGAATTGACGGAGGCTTGCTTGGATGTGAGCTTAAATCAGATCCTTCCGGTTACTACAAAATCACTAAGATATTCAAAGGAGAAAACTGGCATTCAGATTTTCGTTCACCGTTAACAGAATATGGAGTGAATGTTAAGGAAGGCGACTTCATTATTGCTGTTGACGGACACGAGTTATCTGATGATATGAATCCGTACAAATATCTTGAGAACAAAGCCGAGAAAATTGTTACTTTACTTGTTAATTCTAAACCATCAAAGGATGGTGCAAGAGAAGAAAAAGTAAAACCAGTTAAGAGTGAGCAGAATCTGTTTTATCTTGATTGGGTGAATTCAAGAATGAAAATGGTGGATGAATTGTCAGGTGGTAAGATTGGATATATTCATATTCCAAATACAGCAGTTGAAGGAAACAGGGAGCTCTTCAAATATTTTTATCCGCAGACAAACAAAGATGCATTAATTATCGATGACCGTTACAATGGCGGCGGATTTGTTCCTGATAGAATGATAGAACTTGTTTCAAGAAAAACTCTGAACTACTGGACAAGACGTGGTCTTGAACCAAGTCCAGTTCCGGGATTAGTTCATGATGGTCCGAAAGCCTGCTTGATAAATGGTTACTCAAGTTCTGGCGGTGATGCATTTCCTTATTATTTCAGGAAGATGAATCTCGGAAAAATTATTGGGACAAGAACCTGGGGAGGATTAATTGGTCTTTCCGGAAATCCTAATTTGATGGATGGCGGCAACATTAATATCCCTGTTTTTAGATTTTTAGATACTGATGGTAACTGGGCAGTTGAGAATGAAGGTGTCTCTCCTGATATCGAAGTGCTGGACCGCGCTGATTTAGTTGTTCAGGGAAGAGATCCATCACTCGAAAAAGCTGTTGAAGTTTTATTGGAAGAACTGAAAAATAATCCAACAAAAAGGATTGTTGTTCCGCCACCACCCGATGAATCGAAGAAGTGATGTGGAATATTTAATGCCCACGAGACCAATTGAAATAATCTTACCATCGTCTATTGAATCGAAAGAATTTCAAGATTTGGTAGATTTAGTTTCATCTATATTAGATGAACTAGTTAGTTTTGGAACTCAAGTAGTTCATTGGGTAGGTAATAATCCAAAATTTAGAAAACCTGATGTTGATGTGCCCTTGGTCTTACTATCAAGGCATATTGTCGAATTGGTAGATGCAATTTCAATTTTAGTAAAAAAATCATCGATTGATCCTTGTAAAGTTTTGCTGAGATCTGCGCTTGAATCAATGCTTTATATTAAATTTGTAGCGACAGAGAAAAGTGAAGACAGATGCAAAGCTTATTTAATATCGTACATTAAAAACAAGAAAAATGAGTATTTGAAATATAAAATTGGTTCTCAAATACATAATGAATTTAAAATTAAAATTGCAGATGATTTTCTCATCAAAGAAGGATTAAATCCATTTACAAAAGAATTGAATGAACTTGTTGAAATCAAGATTAAAAATCTTGATAACTGGATTTCTAATCCTATTTTTTCTGAGACAATCAAAGAGTATAATCGAGTGAGGAAAAAATTTAATAGGCGACCGCCTTGGTATCTATTATATGGAGGTGCAGAAAATATTGAAAGGTTATCTATTTTATTAAATTATCAATATTTGTATGAAGCAGTTTATAGGAAATGGTCCGACTTTGTACATGCCTCTGATGTAATTACTGGAAGGATTGCTTCAGGAGAAGAAGGGAAATCTTCATTTTTTCAGATAAGATTGGGAAATGATATTATTGAAGTCGCTATGTTTACCGTGAATATCACCCTCTCGGCATATAGACAATTGATTGAATTTATCGTTCCTGAGATGCTTTCAAATTATTCTGCCTGGTATATAAGAGAAATAAGAGAACCTTTCTTAAAAATTAGTAGAACTAGAGTAAAGCTTACATAAAATAATTTTACGATTACTCCTCACTCTCAACTTCATACTTAACTATTGCGTAGCCTTTGTAAGTTTCGTAGGCAGCAAAGAGAACTCCAGCTAATACCGAAACCATTCCTAACAAAAAGATTACAGTTATAAAACTGTTCATTCTTGTAATATCGAAAAGGTAACCTATGCCTATTAAAAGCGAAGTCAGGACAAATAATGCAACTGCAATCGTGTAGGAAAGAACGGCATTTCTTACAAGTCCAACCCGGTAAGTAAGTCTTTCAAGTTGTTTTGTAATGCTTTCAAAGCGTACGTTTTCTTGCAGACTTAACTCATTCTCACCAAGTTTATGGAGCGCTCTTCTTCTTTCTTCATTAAGTGTACGAATTCTGTTTACAACAAGAGAGTATTTGTTATTCATTCCGAGAAGAAGCAAACCGCAAGCAGAAATCATTATTCCCGGTGCAAGCATTAATTGAATTATCTGAACGATAGAAGATATGTCTAGCATAATTTTAAAAACTGTTTTCGTTAAATATATTAAAAAGAAAATAGCCCCCATCTTTAGATGAGGGATAGGAGTAGATAATATTCAAATCGGCTTTAGCCCAACAATTATTTCTATTTGGCTAAAGCCTTCGGATTACGGGTTTTAATTTTTACCCCGACCTAAAGGTCGGGGCTATTAATCGTCAATTAGCCTATTCGTATATCTCATAAAAAGTATTATCATAATAAAATCTTACGTTCTGCCCGAGTGAAAGGAACTGTGAAGTTTTCGGCTTGTCTTTCAGCAAATTAAAATATTCGGTTGAATTAAATTGAATACGTTTTTGATTTTTTGCTTTCTGATTTTGTAATTCAGAATCAACCCAGAACTTGCCACTCTGGTAAACAGCTCTTCCCTGTATGTTTCTTACTTGTTGAGTTAAATTTCTTTCATATCCAGAATCATCTCTGTAATTCATTCTTCCGGAGCCTTGCTTTGTCTCGGCAATATTACCAGCATAGTTTAATCCCTGAACTTCTTCGCTAGCGGTTATGCTTCTATCGCCGCTTTTCTGTTTCATTGCATCGAAGTCACCTTCAACATCTCGTCTTAATTCAGGAGCCGGAGGAAGAGTTTGAAAATGATCAACCAATTCATTACTTCGTAATCTGATTTCTTCATCTTCCATAATCAAATAGCTGGTGTACGGAGTAACGATTCCGTGTTCTCTGGCAAGCTGAGTTATTTCATCAACGAGTTCCTTGTTTTCTCCATTTAACCTGATTTGATCCAGCAAATAACCAATTCTTCTCGATGCCCATAGCGGCGGAATAAAATCGTACTGTTCATCATCTCCAGCAAAATCGGCATCTATGACAAAACTTTTTCTTTCACCTTTTATTGAACCATCCAATGTAATTTTAGATGATCCATTGCCAGAATATCTTCCGAAAATTGTTATGCTTGAACCTTTAAAGATATCAGGCAAATCTTTTGGATAGGTCTGGAATGTTTTTACACTTCCGCCGAATGAAAGAGAAAGGTTTGTGAGAACAGGCGACTGCACTTTGTCATAAAAGCTGGAAACTTTTATTTCGATATCTTCATTCTCTGAAATATAAGTGCGGTATGCCTTTGTCTGTTCAGTGATTTTATCCAGCAAGTGCGTGTTTAAATCATTGCCGATTCCAAAAGTGAAAATGCGAACATCTTTTGTATTTGAATCAGTAAGTTTTTTTATCAGCATATCATCATTCGTTTCACCAATAGTCGGTTTGCCGTCAGTCATAAATACAATCAAATGAGGCCGGTTTCCTTTTCCCTTCGATTTTAATGCGAGGTTCAATGCTTCTTCAATATTTGTCCCGCCGACTGCATTTAATTCTTTAATAAATTTTTCGGCTTTCTTCATGTTTGATTCGCTCGCGGTTTCCATCTTACCAAAAAGGGAGTACGCTTCAGTTGAAAATCTTATAATGTCAAACCCATCGCCCTTGTTTAAATTATTCACACAATATAGAAGTGCCTGTTTTGCCTGTTTCATTTTATCGCCCACCATGCTGCCTGACACATCTAGAACAAATGTAATATCCTTCGCATCAATCTGGTTATTGTTGATCATAAAAGAAGGAGAGGCAGTCAGGAAAAAGTAGCCGTCATTATTACTTGTTTTGTAAGTGAGAACTGATAATCCAATGTCATCATTGTTTGTGCTGTAATAAAGCTTGAAGTCAGTGTCAGGTTTTGTGTTTTCTTCTTCAAACGAAACAACGGCATTTTTATTATCCTTGTGAACAACATCAATGGAATGAGTAGGGGAGTAAATTGTTTTTATTTTGTTGTTTGTTTTCAGGTCAACTTTTACAGAGATGCTCTTCACAGGCTTGGCTGAAAACTTTTCTGTGTTGAGCGGATAGACATATTCATAAATCCCATTGTCCGAGTTTATTACTTCCCGGTAACTGATGCTTACTTTTTTATTACTCCTCGGTTCGATGGGGAAGATCCTGACTTTAAAGATTCCCTGGCCTGAGTACTCAAGCAAAGCAGGATCTTTTATCTGCCGGACTATGTCCTCGTAAATCTGTCGTGCTTTTTCTGCATCAAGCAGTTCAGCATTTACCATTTTACCGTTTATTTCCATACTGAAATCTTTTATAACTGCATTTTTAGGAATTGGAAAAATGTAGTAGCCTTCGAGCATTACATCCGAAGGGTTGCGGAATTCCTGGTCGATGAAAGTCTCCGCCGCATTGCCGTTTATTTTTACGTTAACGTGATGATATAAAACTTCAAGAGGATATGGAGATTGAAGCGGTTCAGGTCTTGGAATTATGATCAGACCATCTGCAAAAACTTTAGTAGCTAAGAAGAATGTCAATAAGATCGTAAGATTAAAATATTTAAGTGTTTTCATTTTTGACCTCGTAATTTGTTTAATCAGATTCCGGATAAGTCTTGTTGCACAAGACTTTCCGGAATGACATACTGATTCATTGAAACTTATAATTTTTCTTTGAAGCCTGGTCCCGAATGATTTTCAGCATTGCAGCATCGAGCGTATTCTCCTGCTTATTCTCAGCAAGCTGTTTAGCTATATAATCTCTTCTTTGCTTATCCAGTTTATTAATTTCAATTTGAATTTTTTCACGCTCTTTTGCTTTGTCGTCAATATATTTTTTCTGTTCCTCTAAAGACATTTTCTGCATTTCTTTCGGCAGTTGATCTTTCGGAATTTTAGTTAAGTCAAGTGAGCCATCTTTTTTAGCATCAACCAGATCCCAGGTTGAGTTGTTGTACTGCCCGCTTCCTTTCGTAACAGATCTTTCAACCATAACTGAAGGCGCAAGACTACTGGCATTATCATCCTGTTCTTTCTGCCTTTGCTTCAGTTCGTTGCCTTCATATCCGAATGCGATGTACGTTTCGTTTATTTTCTGTCCGAGTTGAACGAGCTCGCTATCAAACGGAGTTTCGATGTGAACTATCTGCTGGTCACTGTCTATATTGATGTATTTACCATCTGCAAGATCTGCACCGTCTTTCCAGAATGAATTCAATCCTTCATCATAGCTGCCGCAGTAGATTGTATTGATAATAATTCCTTTGCTGATGGCAGATTTGCAGGCTTCTTTATAATCTTTGTCTCCCTGATTAAAAGGCTCATTGCCTGCTATGAAAATTACTTTATAATCGTCTGAACCTTTAGTCCACTTAAGATCTTTAATCGCTTCAGAGATTACTGTTCCGCAGTACTCACTTCCGCCATTAGTTTTTAGCTTAAATAGTTCTTCGGATATTTTATCCAGATCGTTAGTGAGGGGAGTGACTAGTCTGACGAATCCTTCGGTAGGGGATAGACCATCATTGCCGTATTCATACAAAGCTACATACAAACTAATGGCTATACTTTCACGTTTTGAACGTGCCATTTCATTTACAATTTTCCAGAGTTGAGATTTGGTTTGTTCGATTAAACCATCCATACTGTTGCTGGTATCTAGAATGATTGCAAGCTGGACTGTGTTTGTTTTAGGACTTTGGCTGGATTGTGCTTTGTCTCCGAATAAGACAAGGGAAATAAAAAAACTGATAAGGAAAAAAATATAGTTTCTCACTTTATGTCTCCTGTTTGATGATTGGATTTTAAATTAAAAGTTGAGGCTTTCACTCATCTTCTTTGTTAAAAGTTCCGTAGTGTCTGAGGTGAATAGAGAGAAATATTTTTGCTTAAAGTATCTGGGAACTTATGCGGTTTGAGATAGTATTAGAATGCTTCAAAATATAAAACTTGCTATAAAGCGTGTTGCAATGAAAAATGGTTGAACACAATATAGTTGGAGAATCAGCGTCCCGTTCTACTGGCTTGTTAAGGTTTTTTTATTTTACCCCACAGTTATAACTACGTTTCCCTTTTTATGTCCTTTATCAACATATCTGTGAGCCTCTACTATTTGTTCAAAAGGATAACTTCGATCAATTACTGTTTTAAGCTTACCTGCCTCGCAGAGTTCTTTGAGAAAGATCAGATCTTCTGCTTTTAATTTAATGTTGCCTTTCAAAGCAAGAGAAGTGAGATAGATTCCTGACTTAGTTAGAGATTTTTTACGTTTTGAATATGCAATCTTACCCACTGCATCAAAAACAACGTCATAAACTTCACGGCTTTGAGTGAAATCTTCTCGTGTGTAATCAATAACTTTATCTGCCCCAATAGATTTCACCATTTCCAAATTCGCTGT
Source organism: Ignavibacteriaceae bacterium (assembly GCA_025455085.1). Lineage (GTDB taxonomy): Bacteria > Bacteroidota > Ignavibacteria > Ignavibacteriales > Ignavibacteriaceae > IGN2. The sequence goes on along the minus strand of JALONF010000075.1, from coordinate 1,267 downwards.
ACTGCACACACCTGTAACTTCAGCTCCAAAGTGCTTGGCAATCTGCACAGCATAAGTACCAACGCTGCCGGAAGCTCCATAGATTAATACTTTTTGTCCTTTCTGAATATTTGCTTTTCTAAGATTGATCAAGGCAGTTAATCCGGCATTAGAAACAGGGGCGGCTTCTTCGTATGACATATTAGTTGGTTTAATCGCTAGAGTACCATATTCAGGCATACAGCAATACTCAGCATAAGTTCCCAGTCTGAATTCAGTAGATGCAAAAACGGCGTCACCTTTCTTAAACTTTGTAACATTTTTGCCTACTGCTTCAATATCTCCTGCCAACTCCATTCCAAGTATTCTTTTTCTTGGTCTTTTGAATCCTAATATTATTCGCATCAAGGGCTTGAAAAAGAAATCTTTTACTGGTCCTAAACCCGGCTTAAAACGCCTAATCTTAGTATCCCCAATGTGTGCTGTTGTAGCCACAATTTTTATCAAAACTTCATTATCCTTTGGAAAAGGTTTTTCAACTTCCATCGGCTTTAAGACTTCTGGTGGTCCGTATTTTGTGCAGATAATTGCTTTCATTTATTCTCCTTCCATTCTTTATTTAGTTTGCTCAGTTTGATTTAAGCTAAACATATCGTACGGTTTTTCATTAAATCTATTATTCAATAAATAAAATGTAAGAAAGATAAATGCCACAAAGGCAATTAAAATAATAACCTGACTTACAGATGTTTTTTGAATTTCCTGCTTGTTTTTCACCTCGCAAACTTCGCCCGAGCAGTACTTTACTTTATCTTTAAAAAAGAGCGGATAGAACATACATCCTAAACAAATTCCAAAAACCGATTCGAAAAATAAAAATACAAGGCAAATAAGACAGACAATTCCAGTAATTGGACCATACGCATTTAAAATTATGAAAAAGTAAAACATTGTTGCTGACAATACTACACCAATTATCCAAGCAAACTTTTTTTGAGGAGCTCCAACATATTCAGGCGTTTGATTTCCAACAATCAATCGTGCAAAAATTAGTGTAGGCGAAAATTTAGGATTTATAAAAATCCGTATCATAAAATCTGCAAGGAAGAAAGTTATTACATATTTAATCGGAACGAAGTTCTCTTTAAATAGAATAAACATTAATGAAATAAAGGTAGCTAAAAACAGTATTCCAGCAGCAGCTCGTATTTCCCGCTCGTTTAAAACTGGGATGTTATATCCTTCAACCTCTTCTCCAAAATTAAAAATTTTATTCATTCAAATTCTT
>JALONF010000074.1 GCA_025455085.1 Ignavibacteriaceae bacterium | reverse complement strand
ACATTTGCACCTTTATTCTTAACAAGAAGACTGAACTCATAAAACGAAATCAGTCCAATTAGGGCTACGAATGAAAAGAAATAGTATCCACCCAAATAAGCTGCAATTAAAATAAACGGAATTGCAGCAATGGAAACGACTACCCTTTTTAAATTTTCACTCGTCGGCATTTTCCTCTGAGTCTAATGGTTTTCTTTTTACTTCCTGAATGAACTCCAATGCATCATGCACATCGGCTTTCCTGACAAATAATTTTATTGTTGATAGATCACCGGGTGCGGGAAAACTTGAATCCTTTTGTGAAAGAACTGATGCGGAAATTCCGGCACTTTCAAGATTTTCTTTTAGCATATCAGATTCAATTTCACTGAAAGCAGTATAAACGAGAACCCAATCTTCCTCGGAAAGATCTGAGTACTTACTTAAATCCGCAGAATCAACGAGAGGCGTATCGCAATCGGGGCAAATGGTTATTCCCGGTACATATTCGTATTTACAATTTGGACATACTGGCATTTAAACCTCCAGTGTTGTTTTAATTTTCTTATAATAAGTTCTTATGAAAAACATTAAAGCACCAAACATAAACAGCAGTATAAAAAAGTATAATATGTTTACATCGAGAGTTTCTGCATCCGTAACAGTACTTTTGAACAACTCATCATCACCAATAATAAAGTAAAGCATCACTGCGAAAAAGTTATTCAGGAAATGAATAATGATAGGAAGAACCAATGATTGACTGGCATAAGCTGCAAATCCCAGATAAAAACCTATAATCGCGAGGGGAATTAATCCGTAAGGATTAAAATGATATAGAGCAAAAAATATAGCAGTTAGTATAGCAGCAATGTGCGGCTTAAACCGGAATCCGAAACTGCGCTGTATGTAACCCCTGAACATCACTTCCTCGCATATTGCCGGAACGATAGAAATAGTAATGATAACTAAAATCATTTCAGCAATATTATCAGCACGAATCAGATTGCCGAAAGTTTTTTCAATTAGTTCATTTAAAGAATCCAACAAAAATTTTATTGAATTGATGAATGGTGAAACCTCAGCCCACTGTTCGATAAAGTAATTCTGTATATAAAGATAACTTTGAAGAAGCGGGGTAAGAATTATTATTCCTAAAACAAAAAGTGTGGTTTCTCTCCAATTGGGTAATTTGAGGGAAATGATTTTCGAGACATCTCCATAAATCCATTTACTAAACAGTATAGCTGGAAGAAAAATGAATAAAATTTGTCCAACAATAGTCATAAATCTTAAACCATTCACAGGTGCTGCTTCAATATCAAAACCGAAAATCAGTAATGTCATCAAGCCACCTAAAAACTGGTAAAGAATAAATCCGCCAATTAATCCCAGGAAAGCCGCTGCGACAGGAGAAATTAGCGGATAAGGGGAGTAAGTTTCCGCCAATAATTTTTGTTCCCCTGATTTTTCAGGTTCAGTTTGTTCCGGTTGATTGTTCAATTCGTCCAATTTAATCTTCTAGTTTTCTATTATAATTGCTTCAGGCAAAGTTAATAAATTATGAAATGATTAATAAAAAAAGAGGAAGCAATTGCCTCCTCATTTCAATCAATTTAATAAAGATTAGCGTTTAGAAGTTAGCGTTCCTGCAAGTCCTGCATAGTTAGTTAGTTTTGCCTCAACGTATCCGATAATGATTTTGGTTCTAACCTTTACAGGCATTTTCAACATGTCATCTGTAAGCCAGATAATGATATTTCCTTCGTGCTTAAATAGGCCGCCTTCTTTAACCAGGGGTTCAACAACAACACACTCAAATTTACCTGCAGGCACTTCGACAGTTTCTTTACCTAAATATTTAACATCAAGATCATATACCTTATCTTTATAAAAATTTTTCAAGTGAATTAAGTCATTCACCTTCATATCAGAGTAATCGAGTGTTCTCGCATAATAGAATGCAGAAATAATATCGTTAACATAAAGCGGAATATCATATTCGCCTTCACTTGTTTTTGCTTTGCCCTTCCTATGATCGAAGAAAGCTGAGAAGTCACGAGTATATCCGCCTTCTCTTATATGCTGTTCAAACCTCCAGGGAAACAATCCTTCGACATCAAGGTAACTTTCATAACGATCTCTTACTTTGTAAAACATATCAAAGCTTGGAACAGAATTAACTTCAAAATTAACGTGATATGAATTCCTGCCAGATATTTTTTTAATTCGGGGGATTTCCATTATTGCGATTCCAGCAGTAACAAAACCATAGTTAAGGTCAAAGGTAAGCTTTTCGCCTTCCTTAAATGCTTTATTTTCTATAACCCTGAATTCATCCTTAGGCTGGGGAAGAATCAGGAAATTGCCTGAGAGAACTAACAATAATAAATATGACCATTTACACAAATACATTTAAAGGCTCCAGATAATTATAGGATTTTCACTACAGTCTTAGTTTCGTCAAATACTTTGCCAATATCAATGCTATTCATACAGTTAAGTTTTTCGCACTGTTGACGGGTACAGTTGCTACAATCAATTGTTGGGATGAAGATTGACTTCTTTTCTGTATACGGTCCCCACCTCTTTTGTGAACAGGACAAAATTTTAGGGAAAAAGCCTATAACGTGCACTCCCAATGCTGCAGCTATATGCATTGGACCGGTAGAATTTGAAATGAAAAGATCAGCCTTATTTATTAGTGCTTTTAATAAAGATAAATCAAGCTGACCGGCAAGGTTAATTACAGACTTACTTATTTCAAATTCTTTGCACTGTGCGAATTCACTTTTACTTCCTGTAATTATTATAGTAACATTATTAAGATTGCTAATCATTCTGGTAAGTTCAATTAATTTTTCTTTTGGAAGATCAACAGAACTGCCGCCGCTTCCGGGATGAATAATTACAATTTTGTTTCCTGACTCAAATCCCTTTTCATCTAAAATAGAATTTATCTTCGCAGAACTAACCTCATCTATTTGCATGTGGAATTTAATCTCATTCGAAAAATCTTGAATGCCAACATCAATTTTTTTTAGAAGATTAATATTGTATTCAAGTTCGTGTTTCTCACCATGCTTTCTATGCTCAAAAACTTTCTTATTGAATAAAAAGGCGTACCATCTATAGCCTGTTCCAATCCTATTTTTTATTCCGGCTAAAAACATCATCAACGAAATCTTCATAGTTGGGTTCACAACTACACTGGTATCAAAATTTTTTGATTTTATTTTTATTAGATTTTTTCCGAAGAGAATTTTCCCATCTGCTTCGTCAGCTATAATCACTTCGTCAATAAATGGATTACCATCGATTAGCGATGCCGTATAATTTCTGATAAAGTATGCTACTTTGCAATCAGGGTATTTTTTTTTAACTAGCCAGGCCATCGGCAATGATAAAACCACATCCCCAATGCGATCTGTTCGAACAATCAATATATTTTTTGGTGAATTCATTTACGTGATAAATATGGATTATCTTTAATAAAAAACCGCCAGGGTAAATCTACTGATCTTGTTATTCCAATTCTTTTTGAAATCCCGATGTCTTTGCTTTTAATTTTCACGCCATCCAAAATAAATATTTTGTCACCTGTAAGATCTGTGCCTGAGTGGCTTCTATCCAATTTAAAAGCCTGACAAACTTTGCCAGGTCCGCTGGTTAAATTGAAAATCTCTTTTTCGTTTTTAAGTTTTCTGCCAAAACGATTTTTGATCATTCGTTCTAAACCAAAAACAGGCTCAACGGCACGAATTAGAACTGCAGTTCCCTGTCCTTTTTTCCCGGTAACAACATTACAGCAGTGATGAGCACCATAAGTAAAATAAACATATAAGTAACCGCCAGCCTCAAACATAATTTCATTTCGTTCAGTAATCCCGCCATAAGAATGTGCAGCTTCATCAATGTCACCGTGATAAGCTTCAACCTCAACAATTTTTCCGGCAAGATTTTCCTTTCCGTTGGATTTAACAAGAACTTTACCAAGTAATTCTCTTGCAACAACGACTACTTCTTTCCGATAAAAACTTTTTTTTAATTTTTTGATTGAAAGGTTGATCGTCATAAGAGATGAATGTATTCAGGACAAGTTTTATAAATCTTAAAATTTACTTCGATTGTATCTGCCGTATTTTTTCAAGGTAGTATTCTTTTTTCTCGGGGTTACGATTAACAAGCAATTCATAAATTTTTATTGCTTCATTTTTTTGACCCTGAGTGAGGTAGATATTTGCAAATGTTTCAGATGCAAGCTTGCTCTTATCTGGTGAATATTGCAGATTAATTGATTCCTTGAAAGAAAAATCATCAGTCTGCTCGAGCCTTCTGTTCATTAACTCATTTGCAATTTGTTCCAGTCTATCTTCAACAGGCTGGGATTTATCAGGTACCACCTCATCAATATTCAACAATTTATCTTCTGATGAATTAATAAATACGCTTCCCCTGGCCGAATCAAAAGGTGAAGACTGTTTATCCGGAAGATTATATTGCCTTTTATAATAAATATAAGTTCGATTGGTATTTAAATGTTTGCTTGCTTTCTTGAAAAAATATTCAGCCAATTCAACTTCATTAAGCATAACATTTGCTTTGCCCATCAAAATAAAAGCAAGCGGATGAGAAGGAAAATTCTTTAATCCTTCTTCAAGAACTGGAATAGCATTTTCAGGTTCGTTGCTTCGGAGGTAGGAATCAGCTATTCTTAAAAATAATGGAGAACTGATATCCCGTTCATAAATTAATTTTGCTCTTGCCGTTAACTTTTCATCCACGATTCATTCGCATTTAACTGGCAGTGTTTTTAGCAAAAGCATGCTTTATAGATGTAATAGAGACGAAAGAAAATCCAATAAAAAATAAAAGCTGAAATGGAAGACTCGCTATTTCCATGAAATAAATACTCGACACAACACCGATTAAACAGTAGAGTGCAAGAACTAACTCAACATACACTGCAAAACCAATTTTACTTTTTGCATATTTCTTCCCAACCCACGTATCCTTTTCAGAAACTAATTTAAATTTTGGAGTTCTGACAAATTCACTCTTTCGATTCAATAAGCCTTCGAATACTGCACGCGAATTATTTAAGGCAAATCCCATGCTTCCTGCCATAAAAATTGGAAAGAGAACAATTCTTTTTCGCCAGTCTGGGTGAATATCCTTTTGCGAATAAAGATAAAACATAAATGAGCTTATAAACGCCAGAACGAAAATTGACATAAAAGCAAAATAGACTTCATGACCACCACTGTTCTTAACAAAGATTAGCGGAACGTTTAATATTGCGGCAAGAAGAATAAATGGAAATACAATGTTATTAGTTAAATGAAATGTGCTGTAAAGTTTTATTCTCAGCGGAACGTCAGAATTCCAGACAAGTGGAAGAATCTTCTTTGCAGTTTCAATTGCACCTTTCGTCCACCTGAATTGCTGTGACTTCAAAGCATTAATTTCTTGCGGCAGTTCTGCAGGTGAAGTAAAATCTTTAAGAAAGACAAATTTCCATCCATTAAGCTGAGCTCTGTAACTAAGGTCTAAATCTTCGGTTAAAGTATCTGCATGCCAGTTTCCCGCATCTTCAATGCAGGACTTTCTCCAAACTCCTCCAGTGCCGTTAAAATTAATGAAGAAGCCGGCTTTGTTACGAACAGTTTGTTCTATTACGAAATGACCATCGAGAGCAAGCGCTTGTGCTCTAGTAATAAGTGAATGATCGCCGTTCAGATGTTCCCAGCGAGTCTGCACCATTCCAACTTTTTCATCAGTAAAGAACTTTAGTGTTTTCTTAAGAAAATCTGAGTGCGGAATAAAATCAGCATCAAAAATGGCAACAAATTCTCCGTTTGCTATCTTCAAACCTTCCTTTAAGGCACCTGCTTTAAATCCTTCCCTGTTACTTCGTCTGACATGTTCAATGTTAAAGCCTTCTTTTTTCTTCGCATCAACTGCTTTAGCAACAACATCTACAGTTTCATCAGTCGAATCATCAAGTACCTGAATCTCCAATTTTTCTTTTGGGTATTCAATCTCACAAACTTTATCGATCAATCTTTCAATAACGTAAAGCTCATTATATAAAGGAAGCTGAATTGTAACTAATGGTGTGTTTTCAAAATCTTTAGTGGAATTAAAATTTACGTCCTTATACTTCCGATGATAATATAGAAGAACAAATCCGTGCAGCCCGAATATGAAAAGAATAGACAGCGAAACGAAATACCCTATTAAAACTATATTATCCATTAGATTTTCCTTTTTTTACCAGCCTGAAACTACTGCGAGTAAAATATCCTCTGATAATTTATCGACAGCAATAGCTATGGCATCCTCCCTTTTATTCGTTGCTTCACCGGGCACATAATCGCCATAGTTTGTGAAGTTATTTTCAAAAATTGTTTTTTTCTGAACAAGGTCTTTGTAAATGACCTTTACATTTATTGTTAACCTTCTAGAAGAAATCTGCTCACCGGCACTTACAATTGCAGGTGCATCAGTAACTAAGGTAATTACACATTCCAAAGTTGCATTAGCTGTTGATCGTTCGGTCACCTGAAGCGAGTTGTCACTAATAAATTTCTGAATCAGGTTCTCAGTTAAAAGTTCTCTTAAACCAGGAATAGCTGCCGGGCTTTTATCCTCAGCAATAGGAATTGCAATTGTTTTCAAATGAGCCGGCACGGATGCACCTGTAAAAGAATATGAGCCGCATCCAAAATTAATCAAGGCGCTTGTTACGAACAACAAAGTAATGGTCAACAATTTCAACCGATTTGTTTTATTTTGTCTTTTCAATCTTATTCTTCTATTAAATCGTATTGTTTTATCTTCCGGTAAAGAGTTCTCTCACTAATATTGAGCAATTTGGAGGCTTTTCTTTTATTTCCTCTTGTTTTATCAAGAGCTGCTTTAATAGTATCCCGTTCGATGACGTCGAGAGCAAAAAGATTCTTCTTTGGCTCTTCACCTTTTACAACTGCCTCCCTTCCAGTCATCAGCATTATATCCTTTAATTCGATCAAATCTTTTTTTATTTCGAAGAGTGCTCTATAAAGAATTTCTCTGTCTGCATCTTCAGGAGTCTTTCTTAAGAAGACTGGCAGATTTCTCGATGTATAATTTTCTTCTTTGTGAATAATCAAGTCCGCAAAAGAATCAACATCAAGCACACCGTTTCTGTTGAGAGCTACTGCAGTTTCGATTGCATTTTTTAACTCACGTACATTTCCTGGCCAATTATATTCCATTAGAATTGTCATCGCATCCTGTGAGATTTTTGGCGGAGCAATTTTATTTGCTGATGCATACCCTTCAAGAAAGTGATTGACAAGTAATGGAATATCTTCCTTTCTTTTTCTTAACGAAGGAATACTCAAACTTACTGCTTTCAATCTGAAGAAAAGATCCTCCCTGAATCTCCTGTTGTTGACTTCCTCCTGCAAATCCTTATTGGTGGCTGCAATTATTCTCACATCAACTTTAGTAACTGTCTCAGCACCTATCCTCATAAACTCTTTAAATTCAATTGCTCTTAAAACTTTTACCTGGGTAGTGAGAGGCATCTCAGCAATCTCATCAAGAAACAAAGTTCCGCCATCGGCGATTTCAAAGTATCCTTTCCTACCTTCAAACGCACCTGTGAATGCACCTTTCTTGTGTCCGAAAAGTTCACTATCCAAAATTCCTTCTGGTATAGCTCCGCAATTAACACTAATTAATTCTTTACCTGTTCTCTTGCTTGAGTTGTGAATTGCTCTTGCAAAGACTTCTTTACCAACTCCACTTTCACCGTAAATAAGAATTGTGATATCGGAGGAAGATACCTGCATCACTACATCAACCAGATCATTTATTTCACTGGAATGACCGATAATCCCATGTTTCTTTTTAAATTCTTCTCTGTTCACTTGAATATTATTATAGATTAGAATGACAAACTGTCGCAGGAGTAAAAATAGCTAATATGAAGTTGATTTGAAATAGAACATTTTGGGTACTAATACCCAATATTCCTTCAAATATCAAAGGACAGGCCGTCTTCGGCCATTTTTACCTCTTCTTTTAATTCTGATGGTAAGCTTGCCAAAATTTCACTTATTATTGAAACCTCTTCATCAGAATAATGAGTTAAATAGACTTTGCCAGCACCGATTTTTATAAC
>JALONF010000416.1 GCA_025455085.1 Ignavibacteriaceae bacterium | reverse complement strand
CATCATAATGTCACTAACAATTAAATCGGGAATAAATTTTTCTGCCTTCCTCAAACCTTGTTCACCATTGGCTGCTTCTTCAATATGATAATGTTCTGTGAGGGCATCTTTAATATATTCTCTTACATCAGGATTATCTTCAACTACAAGAACAATTGTTTTATCAATCAGATTTTCATTTAAAGATTCTTCGGCTTCCGAATCTTTATTAATTAACTCCTCATCCACATCAATCTTATGCATTTTAAAATCATCTTCACCAATGATTTCATCATCAGCTAGATGTTCTTTACCAAGCGGGAAATTCAGCTTAACTTCTGTCCAATGACCTTCTACACTGTCAACGAAAATATTACCTTTATGCAGTTCAATGCAGTTCAACAAGTTCTTTTGTTAGCGCTAATCCAATTCCCGTACCTTCGTGCTCTCTTGTATGCGAGCCGTCAACCTGATAGAACCTGTCGAATATTTTTGTCAATTCACTCTTTGGTATGCCAATGCCCGAATCTCTTACAATTATTTCGACTTGATTTGTTGATGTCTCGCTCAACTTAACTGTAACTCTTCCTCCCGAAGGGGTAAATTTGAAGGCATTCGACAAAAGGTTGGTTATTATTTTCTCCATTTTTTCTTTGTCGAAGTATGCCTCAACATCTTCCTTTTCAATTAATACTTTTAATGAAATGTCCTTCCGCTCAGCAATTGATTCGAATTCCATTGCAAGCCCCTTAACAAACTGTGCAATATTTCCTTTCGATGCACTCAGTTTTAATTTGCCGGCTTCAAGACGGGAGAGATCTAGAAGCTGGTTAATAAGTGTAAGAAGTCGTTTTGCATTTCCTTTAATCAGTCCCGCCTGCTTTTGTCCATCTTCATCTTTTACTTTGGACATTAGTTTCTCAAGAGGACCGAGTATCAGCATAAGGGGTGTACGGAACTCATGGGATATATTTGCATAGAAGTTGGATTTCATCTTATCAACTTCTTCAAGTTTTTTTGCGTGCTCTTGTTCTAATAATAACTGAGTGCTCATTCGCTGCCGATTAAGATAAATTCTTGTTAAACCCATAAACACCAAAACTATTACAATGCCGTAGAGGATGTATGACCACCACGTTGCCCACCACGGAGGATGAATTATTATCTTGAGAGAAGTGCCAGCTTCATTATAAAGGCCTTCATTGTTTGAACCTTTTGCGTAAAAAGTATATTCACCAGGATCTAAGTTTGTATAAGTAATGCGTCTGTTACTTGCATCTCCATAAATCCAGTTCTTGTCAAATCCCTCCATTTTATAAGTAAACAAGTTTCTCTGAGGATTATGGAATTCTAAAGGTGTGATCTCAATGGTCAGTATGTTTTCATCATAACTCAACTCGACTTGCTCTGTTTCTGTAATAGATTTCTCAAGAATTATACGACCCCAAAGAGAATCGTAACCGATTGCGACAGGTTTATGCAGTATATTAAAATCTGTTATTGCTATTTGCGAGTGGTATGGCTTGTCAATGATCTCATTAGGATAAAAACTGTTGAGTCCATTTATTCCGCCAAAGTACATCCTCCCTGTTTTATCTTTGAAATGTGCCCACTGGTTAAAATCATTGTCCTGCAACCCATCAGATTTATTGTAATTTTTAAATGATTCCTTTTTAATATTAAATCTGGAAATGCCATTGGTTGTGCTGATCCAAAGATTACCCTTACCATCATTTTGAATTCCATAGATTACATCTGCAGCCAGCCCATGTTTTTCACGGTAATGTTTGAATTGATTTTTTGTCTTATCAAACCTATTGAGCCCGGCACCGGTTGTCCCGATCCACAAAATGCCATTTTCATCTTCGCATATTGTAGAGATAATATTATTACTAAGACTGTTTGAAGGATTCTTAGGATCGTGTTTATAATGAATGAAATTATCTGAGGCCCGGTTGTACAGCATCAAGCCGCCATCGTTGGTTCCAATCCATAAATTTTTATTTCTGTCTTCGTAAAAACAATATACCATCCTTGATGATATAGAACGTGGATTATCCGGATCATTTTCATAATGAATAAATTCATTTTTACCTTTCTTTAATCTATCCATTCCGCTTCCTTTTGTACCAATCCAAAGGTCACCAAAACTGTCATAAAATATCTGGGAAATTGCATTATCACTTAAACTATTTGAATTATCCGGATCATGAAAGAAGTGTTCAAATCTGCTCGTCTTTCTATCAAATTTGTTCAAACCCCCTTCGTCGGTAGCAACCCATAGGAAGCCATCTTTATCCTCACAAATTGAATAAACATAGTCACTGCTTATACTGAAACGATCACTAGGATTATGCTTGTATCGGGTGATTTTATTATTCCTCTCATCTATCCGGTTTAATCCGCCATCTTCACACCCAACCCAAAGAATTCCTGATTTGTCTTTATAAATGGCATATACGGAGTTACTTGCTAAACTATTTGGATTGTATGGATTGTGTGAGTAAGTCTTAAAATATGATGTTTCTTTTATGTATTTGTTCAATCCTCCGGCCCAAGTGCCAATCCACATTAAATCTGTTTGGTCTTTAAAGATTGCAAAAACACCATCATCACTTAAACTTTTTGGGTCATTGTAATCTCTATTATACGATCAAACAAATTTAATCCTGTGCTGAAATTTCCTATCCAAAGATTTTCTTCTCCATCATCATATATTACCCAGACATTATTATCGCTTATACTTTCGGGATTTTGGGAATCGTGCTTATAACGCTTAAACTTATTTGTGGTTCGGTCTAATTTATTCAGGCCATCGGATGTCCCTATCCACAAATCACCTAGATAATCTTCACAGATTGAAAAGACAGAATTTCCACTGAGACTTTGCGGGTCATTTTCAGAATGCAGGAATCTATGAAATTGTTTGCTACGATTATCAAACTTGTTCAAACCTCCCTGTGTTGTACCACACCATAGAGTTCCGGTTTTATCAACATATATTGCATAAACAGTATTACTGCCTAAACTATAAGGATCATCAGGAATGTTTTTATAATGAGTAAACTTTTCATTAGAGATATCTAAGTAATCCAATCCTCCACCTTCAGTACCAATCCAGATATTTCCAGAAGGATCGAGGGAAA
>JALONF010000415.1 GCA_025455085.1 Ignavibacteriaceae bacterium | reverse complement strand
TCACAAAAACCGCAAAAAATGCATCTTAACATATTAATTTCAAATTTTACCGGATATCTTTCTTTCTCTAATTCGGTTTCTGCAGCTTGAACTTCAATGGCTAATGCTGGGCAAACTCTTGAGCATAAACCACAAGCAACACATCTTTCAACTCCATTTTCCTCCTGAACAAGGACAGGTCTTCCTCGATAAGAACCTGTTGGTTCAAATTTTACTTCAGGATATTCCATCGTAAACTTTGGCTTGAACATTGTACGGAGTGTCAGCGATAGTCCTTTAATTATTTCAGGGACATAAATCTTTTCCCAGAAGTTAAGATCTTTTATTCGTCTTCTTTTTGTTGGCGTTTCCATTTACTTATTCAATTATATGTTTTAATACTGATTAACTCAATACAAAAACAATCCTATATTCCAAATATCATAATTAATGCTGCAACCCAAATTATATTTATTAATGATAGCGGGAACATTATTTTCCAGCCAAGATTCATAAGCTGATCGTATCTGAAACGGGGCAACGACCATCTTACCCAAAGGAAAAAGAAAAGCAGCAGCGCCATCTTAAATAAAAACGCTCCGAAACATAAAAGAGTTTCAACTATCGGCGAAAGTCCTAATTTATCTATGTAAGGAATCTGCCATCCGCCTAAATAAAGCGTAACAATAAATGCACTTGCAACAATCATATTGGCATACTCTGCAAGGAAAAATCCTGCAAACTTCATGCTGCTGTATTCGGTGTGAAATCCACCGACGAGCTCAGGTTCGGCTTCCGGCAAATCGAAAGGAAGACGATTTGTTTCAGCAAATGCTGATACCAAAAAAGTTATGAAACCAATTGGCTGTACTATTGCATTCCACATCCAGCCATATTGTGATTCAACAATTGCGACAGGTCTGAGTGATTCAGAAAGCAGCAAAACTCCTGCGATAGAAAATCCCATGGAGACTTCGTAAGAGATCATTTGTGCAGATGAACGAATTCCTCCGAGAAGCGAATACTTGCTTCCAGATGACCAGCCAGCTAATGTTATTGCATATACTCCCAGTGAGGTTAATGCGAGAATGAACAGAACACCAATGTTAACATCTGCAACAAGAAGAGTAATATTGTAATCTCCAATTTGAAGATCAGGACCAAACGGAATAACTGCATAAGTAGAAAGTGCAACAAGCAAAGCAATTACAGGAGCGAGTGCGTGAATCTTTCTATCCGCATTATCGGGAACAATATCTTCTTTCAGGACTAATTTAAATAAATCCGCAAATGGCTGAAGAGCACCATGCCATCCAACCCTGTTCGGACCTATTCTGTTCTGTGCCCAGGCACTGACTTTTCTTTCGAAGTAAACGAGGTATGCAACTGTTACCAGCATTGTTCCAACAACTACAACGACTTTAATCAGTGTGATGATTACAATCTCGAGTATGCTCATTTTTAGGATACTTTTACTTTATTTGAAATTTCGGATTTTACTTTCGCGCCAAGCTCACCTATTACATCGTAATCCAAACCCTTGAAAGCTTCAATTGAATTAGCAATCTCAGAAAAAACTTCCTCAGCCATATTAAACTTTAATTTCGCGCCCATTGCTTTTGCAACTAACGTTAAAATTTTCCAAGTGGGTAGTGCATTTATTTTTTTGCCCGAAGCCCATCTGTCCCATTGCGTTCCAAATTTATCCAGCCTGCTCATACTCATTCCATCAAGTGCGCGATCCTGTTCAACTACAGATACTGCAGGGCGAATTCTCTGCACCATTCCATTTATATTCACAAACGTCCCATTCTTTTCAGCAAATGCTGCTGCCGGAAAAATTATATCAGCCAATGCGGTGCTCTTGTTTTGATTGGTTGAATGCACAACAAAGAATTCAAGACCCGCAATTGCATTTTCAAATTCAGGATAAGCTTCAACAATATCATCTTCAATTAAATAAAGTGCCTTAATTTTTTTCTCTTTGATTGCATTTAAGATTCCTTGAATATCCAATCCGGATTTTGATGGTTGCACACCGACTAACTCAGCACCGAGTGAGTTTGGAGTTAAATCTTCCGTTCTTAAAATATCATCAGCAAAGGAAGGATCAATATGACAAATGAAATCGAGGTTACCAGTCTGAAGAACTGTCCGAGCGAACTTCGTGACGAGATAATTATCTTCGCAAGTTGCGTAGGGTGAACCAATAACAGCTATCTGATCCTGCTTGAATAATTGTAACTTCGAAACAGTTTCTTTAACTGCATCATCCCAGTTTTTTTCAATTAACTGACCATCTTTTCTTAATTGCGGCGAGTTGATTCTACTGTCAGCATTAACAAATTTGAAAGTGTTTAGTCTACCATGGTCGCACATCCAGTAGCTGTTAACTTTTTCGTTATGACGAGGCGTCAATCTCAAAATTTCATTATTCCTTACCCAAATCTCTGTATTGCATCCGCGTGAACATCCAGTACAAATTGAATTAGTAGAAGACATATCCCAAACGCGTGCCTTGAATCTAAAATCCCGACTCGTCAATGCGCCAACAGGACAGATATCAATTGTATTCATCGAATATGGATTGTCCATCTCTTCACCGGGATAAGTTACAATTGTAACTCTGTCTCCTCTTTTTACAAAAGTGAGTTCCGGATCCCTCGCAATTTCATCACAGAACCTGATGCAGCGTGAACAGGAAATACATCTTTCACCATCAAACATTACTCGAGGTCCAAGTGCGACTCTTTTATCTTTGTGA
>JALONF010000073.1 GCA_025455085.1 Ignavibacteriaceae bacterium | reverse complement strand
TCGTATCATTCATTCTTTTTATGGTTTGGAGTGAAACAGGATGATTCTCTTTAAAATAATATTGACCGCAAATTCCGCACATCTTACATTTCCCTAATTATTATTAGACCTATATTTTGATCATTCGAGAAGTTTTTATGACAGGTTTCTTTTTATTAAATGGTAAAAGCGATCGTAAGCGCTCTCTTTGTTCACTTCTGACAAAATTAATGAATGCATCACCTGCAGGACATTTTTCCTTTTTGATAAAAGCAGAGAAGTATCCTAAAATATTCAGAATACTTCCGGTGTAAAACATCTTCCCACTTCTTAAATTCGCTTTTGACAAACTTCCCATACCGGTTCCTGTTGGTCTGTGATGGAGTACTTTTAACTCAGCTAAAGTCTGAACATCCCAACCCAACATCCTTGCCATTATTTCCATATATGCATCTTCACCACCGTACTTAAATGGAATATAATTGCCAATTTTGTCAAAGCACTCTTTTCGAAACACTTGAATTGCCCCAGCAACACTATTGAGACTTATGTTTTGCGGTAACTCTTTTTCACCAACACAATCAAGAATAATCCCACCGGCAATACCCAGCTTTGGATTTGATTGAAATTTTCGAAATACTTTTTCATAATAACTTTTATCCAGCGTAACATCTGCATCCAGATTACCGATAAAATCAAATTCCATTCCTTCTAATTTTTTTAGCGCTTTATTGAGGGCGTTGACTTTCGATCCAAAATTACGTTCTTTATTAGGAGACAAAGCAATAAAGTCGATAAATATGTATTTGTTACAGTACTGCTCAACGATATTATTTGTCCGATCTGTTGAACCATCACTTACAATTACCCACTTCTCTGGTATAATAGTTTGATTAAGAATGGATAGAATGGTTTTTTCTATGTATAATTCTTCATTTTTAGCGGCTGTTATCAAAACATATTTCACAGTGTTCATAGTCTGTTCAGAAATCAATTAAGTAGCTCTTTATAAATTTTAATGAGATTTTTGCTTTGGTGTTCCCACTTATAATTCTGATATATTTTGTGACCTTTATTCACTACATCCGATGTTTTAGTCGAGTTAGAATAAACATCGAATATAACATTTGCCAGATTTTCTGCATCACCGGCATCAAAATAAAAAATTGAACTCTCATCAAAATAGTCTCTAATTCCCTGCGTACGTGGTACTACTAAAGGCTTTTTCATATGTAAATATTCGAATATTCTTGTTGGAAAATTTATCTTGGTAAAGGGAGTAAGCCTATTTGGAATTATTCCAACGTCACATTCCGGTATAATCTCCACAATTTTTTCAATTGAAACCTGTCCGGAGTATTTTACGATATTTTCTAAATTTAACTTTTGCACCATCTCAAGAAAAATTGGTAAGTCTTCTCCAGTGCCATAAATTCTTAATTCTAATCCTGGTATTTTATCTTTTAATAAATTTACTGCATTCAATAGTTCCTCAAAGCCATACCTCGTAATAATTATGCCATGATACATAACAACATATTTATTCTCATCTGATTTTTCTTTTGATCTGTTAATGAACTTGTTAAAAATAGACTCCTGTGGAGAATTCATAACGATACTTATTTTATCAGGAGCACAACCACGCGATATGAATCTGTCTAGAAAAGATTTATTTGTTGTGATAATTTTATGTGCAAATTTTATGCTTATTTTTTCCTGCCATTTAAGAAGTTTTGTTAGCTTGCTACCTTTATCCTCTGCATATTTTGTCATTAACATTTCCGGTGTTGGGTCGTGTAGATCTAAAATAACTTTTGAGCCGAAAAGTTTTGGAATTACACTAAGAAAAACCAAAAAATCCGGCATGTTATGAACATGTATAACGCTATATCTTTTTTTTATATATAATTTATTTAGTAAGAAGAATGAATGGATGAAAAAACCAGCATAAAGAAGAATATATTTCCCCTTTGATGACCGGGATTTGGAAAGATTTACTCTATAAGTATTAACTCCATAGATATTTTCGAATTTGGATTGATCAGGGAGCCTCAAACAAATAATATCAACGTCATAACCAGCATTAATCAATGCTTCAGCTTCTCTCCGGGGTCTTACATCTTGAGGGAAATAACTGTAAACTATCATTAAGATTCTTTTCATTTTCATATTTAAGTAACCGCTATCATCTTTTTATAATACTTTGCAACATCTTTAGGAAGTGCGTTCCAGTATTTGCCCTCATAATTCTCTTTTACATATTTAAGAAAGTCTGAATAGTAGCCCACCGGATATTCTTCTAACACTTTCTCGTTACTAAAATTCACATAATCAGGATGTACAATTACTAAAGCCATCCCACCATTCTTGGCAATCCAATCTAATTTATCAATCCAGATTTGTGGACTTGTTTCTTTCATAAGTATAAAGAGTGTGAAATCCTGATCTAATGTGTAAGGTAATTCCACATAACCAGGCTGACCATTTTTTCGTTCAACCAAAAATGGGAAAATAGTACCAACTCCGTCAGGTTGAGGCTCAAAAGGATCTGTGTCAAATGTGGATAAGTCATATTCAATATCTAGTTCTCCAATCCATTCGAGATTATGATGCACTGCAGGGGCTCTGAATCCGACAATATTCCATTCTTCTATGTACTGGTTTATCTTTATCGCTCTTTTATCAAATATTTTTTTATTTTTAAATTTTTTTCCATCATGCTTTATCCCGTGAATACCAACTTCGAATCCCTCACCAACAATAAATTCTCGTAATTCCTTGTCAACCTTATATCTTTCAGCTACAAAGTTAAATAAGGATTTGAATCCGAGTTTTTCCTCCAACTCCAATAGCTTTCTGCACCTATCATGACCTTTTCTTAGTTCTACATCATGAGTAATAACAAAGGCAAATTCTTTACCATCGGGCCACCCTTTCCAATTTTTAGGTTTTCTTTCACTACCCGGAAGGATCGGCCAAACAGCTTTGAATTTCTTCGCCTGCCTTTTTACCAACAAACTTCTTAAAAATATTTGAACACTTCTCGGAATTAGAGGCCTTATTATATAGTAGATTTTTTTCATAATTATTTCTCTGAAAAATCTATGTTAATTCATTTTAAAGCATTATTTGCTGAGCTTTTTTATCAGTATCAATCAACTCAATATTTAAAGCCTGATCGCCTAATAAAAAAGCTATCTGATTATTTTCAAAAGCTTCTCCTGGTTCGGGATTTGTAATTACACGTAAACCGAGACCTTTGAGTCTTGAGATTTCTTCATTAATCTCTTTACATCTAAATGCAAGGTGATGCAATCCTCCGCCTTTCCTTGCAATTCTATAAATTGGGGAAGTTTCATCAGTTGGTTCAATCAATTTAATAAGAAGAGAATTTTCTTTCGTTAAAAAAACAACTTTAACTTTTTGTCTTGTATTAACAACAATTTCTGTCAGTTGTTTGTATCTAAAGACCTTTTCCCAATAAGAAATGCCTTCTTCAATTGATTTTACTACTATCCCGATGTGATCAACAATCATTATACCTCTGATTTATTGAATATGAAAATCATCTCGTTATTAATTTTATATCGACCTCAATTTTTAATCCAATCGCTATATATAACAAAGATTAGAATTTCTAAGAAGTTCCAAAATAGGAATATTGATTAATAATTTAGCAAAGTGTTTATAAACAATTGAACCGATAATCTTGAGTAAAAATATTGGAAACCTATGTAATGGTAGTCTTCTTTGACTTAAGGATTTTGTTGAAGCAGAGATTTTGCCATTTTTTCCTAATTCAAATCGGTAATAATTCAATATTTTCTCTTCAGTCCCCCAACCGAGTTTAAATCTCCTCAAGCCAATATTTTCAAGTTCTGTTCTTCCAAAATTTAACTCGCGAAAGCCTTGATCTTTTAAATATTTAATTGATTCCCACATCAGTAAATTATTAGGTCTAAAATTCTGATATTGAAAGAGTGAAGCACCATACTTAAAAAGTGCCTTTTGACCTATTAATAGGAATACAGCAGAAGCAATGCTCTTTCCATCATATTTAGAAATGCAAATAAACCCTCTGTTTTTGGTTAATACAAAATCATAAAGCTTTCTGAAAAATTTTATAGGTTGTGGTGGAAGACCATGCCTTCGCCTTGTATAGCAATTCATCATATAAAAATCTTCCAAAGCAGAAGGAGAATTGTTAATTTCGAAAGAGACTTTATTTTTAATTGCTTTTTTAATATTTCTTCTGGTAGTATCAGATAATTGCTTAAAAAGTTGTTCTTCACTATATGACAAATCCAGAATATGTTGATAACCTGCAGGTATAATGATAGAATTATCCAAGTGAACTTCACTATCTCGAAATTCAACAGAATTAAATCCTTTCTGTTCACTATAATCCATCACATCGTGACGAAGTCGTTTTAAATTAACATCGTGTGAAATCAAAGGTTCACAAAAATCACTAAAGGGTAAAGAAACAGCTCTTCTACCTGTGAAAAGACTGTCAACCTCCATCAAAGGCAAGACAGCTTTTATACGACCTGATTCTGTTATCTTTAAGTAATGGGGCTTAAAATTATATGTTTCTTGTAATACTTTTGCCCAATCTGAAGAATGGAAAAAGGAATACGACGGAAAACTGAGTATTAACTTATCCCAATTTTCAGTTTTTACGGGATCTAAAAAACTTATGTTCAATTATTTCTTCACAATTTTAACTAGTAGATAACTTATTTCGAGAAGCATTATTAAAAACAAAAACGGGTATTCTAACCTTTATATTTATAAAGTATTTCACCTTGTAACTTGAGTAAACTTTTAGGAAGATGCTTATTTATTTTCAAAAAAAATGATTTCCCTTTTCCATTCATAGATGCAGTTTCTGGTTGACTCCCGATTCGCCAATATTTCAACTGTCTTCGTTTCGTATTCCACTTTTCTTTAAAAGTTATTAACGAATTATTATTTACTTCTGTTCTTCCGAAATCCACATATTTGGCTTTGTCTTTTATTGCAATCTTAATTATTTCCCAAAATAATTTATGGTTCGGATATAAACTTAATCTGGAATTGTCCGAAGCTGTATATTCGAGGTAAAAAGTATCTTTAAATTTTAGAATTAAACCGGCAGCAACAACCTTGTTTCTATATTTTACAAGAGGGATTAATATTCTATCATCTTTAATGAGATTTGTATAAATACTATTAAAAAAATTATACGAAAGAAAAGGAAGCCCTAATCTTGTTCTTAAGTCAGTGTAAAGAGAATAGAATGCTTTTAATCCAGATATACTATTATTTATTTCGAATGTAAGTCCATTTTTCTCTGCTCGCCTGATTGAAGCACGAACACTGGTTCCATGAAACCTCTGAAAAGTATTATCTTCAGATCCATCCAGCTCCAGAATATGAACCAGGTAATTTTCATTTAATGCCGTTCTTTTCAGAGTACAAAAATAATCTAAAGAACGAAGTTCCATATAATCGTTTTTTTCAAATTCTGAATTTACCTTATCATAAATATCTTCTATAAGTTTTTCACTAATTAATGGTTCACAATGTGTACTGAGTGGAAACGAGATTAACTTACTTCCGGAAACAAAGTTTTTTACTTGTGCTAAGGGAAAAATTCCAGTTAATTCACCAGTGTCAGAATTTTCAATACCTACTGGATAGATATTATACCCCAGAGAGGAAGAAACCGACCTCAGCCAGCCTGAAGTATGATAGACAGATCCTTTTGGATTAGTCAGAACAAAATTATCCCATCTTTCATCTGTAGCCAGATCAATATTTTTAATTGAATTACTAATAGCTCTCCTTAAATCAAACTGACTAGTGAGAAAATATTCTATAAATTTTCTTAACTATTTTTAATCAATGATATAGACTGCAAATTCTGTTCCGCCATAGATAAATTTTTTAACTGTACGAAATTTATACCTGTTCTCTATCAAAGCGATAAATGGAATATAATTATTTATAATTAACCATGCCTTTCTTGGACTTTCGCTTAACGATTTTTTAATTCTTTCAAGAATTGTTTCCATAACGAAATTATCAAACGGTTTATAAAAGTAGAAGACATTTTCATCATTCTTAATTCCATACTGTAAGACATCTTCATTAACTACTTCAATTTGTAAATGCCGCTTCAGTTTCTTCTCGAATTTTATTGTATTATTTCTTGCAATTTCACAAAGCCGGCTGGATATTTCTACACCTGTGGCACGCTTAAAATTATTCATTGATGCCATCAATAGTACTCTTCCCTTACCAGATCCCATATCAACAAAAACACTTTCTTCTGGCAGTTTCAATCCTTTTATTAAGAGTCTAAAATGCCTAATACGAGTGGGTTTATATTCCTCACTATGTTCTTTTGCTATTTCAGATATATCTAAATCTTCCCGCTTAACAATTTTAGATGTCGTTACTCCATATTTCAGTTCAAAGTAATAGTCCTCTAAGACACTAATTACGCTCTGGTAGGTCCTTGATAATCCTTTTTCCCGAATACTATTATATGTGCTTTTCAATAACAGCAATATTTGTAACCCATAATAAAACTGTAGACTTCATAAATAATTATTAACTTTATTAGATGAGCTTTACTTTGAAACTCCAGATCAATTGATAAGGCTTGCGTAATAATTTATCTAACCTTTGGAACTAATCTTTTTACTTAAATGATCGTTCAGAAACACCAATCGTGAGCTGGTGCTGTAAAACAATTAAAGCGGTTCCATTCTAAGATACTCTGTCGTTCTGATTTTCCGTTGCGTATCGTGAATTATAGATTCAACATTTTCTTCCGTCAGTTCTAAGGCTTCTGCAATTGTTTTAGAAGAAATACCCTTTTCCCAGCCAAACCAGACTCTGTCAAGAATATCGAAGGGAACCCTGTAGAAAAATTCTTCCTGTGTTTGTTCAGCGCTGTATGTATCAGTTGTAGGAGTGCGTTTACGGATTTCTTCAGGCACTTCCAGGTATTCCGCAAGTTGAAATACTTGAGTTTTAAATAAATAAGCAATTGGTTTTATATCAGCACCGCCATCACCATATTTTACAAAGAATCCTTGCTCGTGTTCGTTTTTATTTCCAGTACCAATTACAGCATAATTCCTTGCTTCTGCGTGATAATAAAGCATACTCATCCTGCTTCGCTGTTTGAAATTGGAAGCAGCAACTATTTGTAAATACTCTTTAAGAGGCATTCTTTCGGATTTTTCTGTACCATCCGGCGCAATAATGGTTAAATGAAAAACGTTTAAGGATTCTTTTTCCAGCAAGTTGGTCGGCAGAATAATTTTTGCTTTGTAGTTACTATTAAACTCCGGGAAAACATTTTTGATAGCTTCATCTCTTCTTTTATAACATCCAAATCCTGCGACCGCTTCCGTCATATTTTCAACAACATATTTAGTATTAAACTTTGAAGATAGTTTTTTCGCTAGTTCAAGACTATCCGGGTTGGAATCATTTTCAGGCATCATAACACCTAACACACGATCAGGTCCAAAGGTTTTAGCACATAATGCCAAGACAACAGAAGAGTCAATTCCACCACTAATTCCTACCACTGCCCCTCTTTTCTTAAGCTTTTTAGTTACGTTCTCTCTGAGTTTTGATGTTATTTCTGCGGTTTCTTTTACCGGATCAATATTGATTGAATCTTTTGTGAACTTCATATTTTTAACCTTAATTTTTTTCTATTTATAATAGTAATTATTATTAACTTTTAATTGAAGGCAACGGTACCTTAGCTACTTTCTTACCCGCCAGATTTACATCTAGTTTTTTCTTAAACTCAATTATTGAAGGGATTTTATAAAGTACAAGTTTATTTCTACACGTTGCTAATATTTTTTCTTTAGCCTTTTCCTCATCTGTCTTATCAGTTAAGACAATAATGGCCTTTATCGCCTCCGATAAAATTTCGTCATAAACTCCCTCAATTGTACAATCAACAACTTCTGGTATTGATACAATGACTTCTTCAATTTCCTTGGGACTTATTCTTTTCCCTCCCACTTTAATTATTTCTTTCTCCCTTGCAACTAAATAGATATATCCATCTTCATCTTTCTTTGCCATATCACCAGTATGCAACCAACCATTTCTTATAGTTCGTTTATTACTTTCCGGATCATTCAGATATCCTAACATAACATTATCTCCTTTAGCCACTATTTCACCAACCTCACCAACTTCAACCTGCTGATCATTTTTATTGAACACATCCAAAATAACATTAGGTATACCTTTACCAATCGAACCAAGTTTATTTGATAGCATTTCAGGTGGTAAATATGATAATCTTGCGGTGGCTTCTGTTTGCCCATACATCACAAAAAATTTCTTTTGAGGGAATGCTTCAATAAGTTCCTGAATAAAAACATTATGAAGTTTACCACCAGCTTGCGTAAAATATCTTAATGAAGGGAATTCGCTTTTTTTGAATGATTTAGATTTTCTTAATAAGATCTGGTAATGACTTGGCACACCCGCAAAACCAGTACATTTATATTTATCAATATCATCAAGTACT
>JALONF010000072.1 GCA_025455085.1 Ignavibacteriaceae bacterium | reverse complement strand
GCAATATTTATTTCCCTCGGATCATTATTAACAGCTTTCATCACTCCATTTTTCGTGGTTAAAGTAGAATCGAAAACGCTTGAAATAATTTTTGCTTCAGTTTTGTTTGTTGTTCTGGTTAGTATGCTGCTTGAAACAGATAAACGCAAATGGCTGGTGCTTTCAAATCCTTTGAGTGAAAAGTTTTATTTGCCGCTCGGTATGTTTGTGGGGATCTTTTCTGCATTCATCGGGCTTGGCGGGGGAGTAATTTATTTACCGGCTTTGATGAACTTATTCATAATTGAAGCAAGGAAAGCTGTTGGTACTTCATCAATAATTGCTGCTGTAACGATGCTTACTGCAACAGTTTCATATTTGTTTCAGAGTGCAAATTCTGTAACACCGACAGGCGCACTTGGTTTCATTGTTTTGGCTGCTGCTATTCCACTGGGCGTAGGGGCAATAATCGGGTCTTTCGTAGGTGTAAAGCTGACTCTACGATCATCTGCAACAGCAATTAAAAAAGTATTTGCAGGTATACTAATCATAGCAATTATTCGGATACTATTTAAAATTGGTTGAGTCATTTAATGGTTTCTCGTAACTCAAAAAAGACAAAATGTCCTTCTTGCACAGGCGAAAGTACTTTAAGGAATTCACGTGCGAGAAGTACAAAAGAAAGAATCATTAAAGCTATTACGTGGTTTGAATTATACAGATGCAAAAAGTGCGGCTGGCGAGGTTGGAAGACGAATATCGTTCTTGAGCAGAAAGCGATCAAGAAAATAATTATTTATACTCTGTTGATGATTATAACAGCATTTGTTGTCTATAATTTATTGAGGCTTGTTGTTTAGCATTTGTGTCGATGAATATTAGCTAATGTCAAGTAAAATAAACTATAATAAATTTGCTTTAATTAAATAAAATTAAGATTTTTACACACCAAAAATTGAAGTATTGTTCAGCACCGGATCGCTGTTAAACTGAGCCTCCACGCTTCATTTTTTTAAACTAATTACGGAATTAATTATTAATCTTTTTTTCAGGATACTTCTTAAAATTGTTTGTTCAGCATCCCGAAAATTCTTTCATTGGGAATTTCAATAGGTAGATTATGAAAAAATCTTACCTCGATTATATTCTCAGAAACCGGTTGCCAGTCACAATATTCGTGGTATTGGCATCATTCGCTTTAACCTATTTTGCCTCCAGGGCAGAAAGAGATGGAGTCGGTTATACCCCAGATCAGCCGATAAATTATTCGCATAAACTCCACGCTGGCAAAATGAAAATTGATTGTCAATATTGTCACGTTGGTGTTGAAAAATCCCGGCACGCGATGGTTCCACCGACAGCAACTTGTATGAATTGTCATACTGTAGCTAGAAAAGACAAACCTGAAATTATCAAATTAACTGAATATTATAATGAAGGTAAAGCCCTCGAATGGAAACGGATTCACAAAGTTCCTGATTACGCGTACTTCAGTCATAGTGTTCACGTAAACAAAGGAATTGATTGTGTCGCATGTCATGGAGAAATCACTCAGGCAGAAAAAGTTGGTCAGGTGCAATCTTTCACAATGAACAGTTGTTTGAATTGTCATCGGAGTGCTCACGACAGATTACCTGATCTTAAAAATATAAATAAAGGTCCGGATTATTGCTGGGCTTGTCATAGATAAAAATATTTTTTATGGATAGAAAAAAATTCGTTGCATTGTTTTCTACAAGTTTAATTGGAGCAGTTTTTATTAAAGCTAATCCTTGGAATCTTTTTGGATCGAAGAAAACTTCAACATCTGAGAACGCGATAAAAGTACAGATCAGTCCAAATGCAGTTCAAAGAGAAAAATCAGGAAAGAAGAATGGCTGAAGATTTAAATGGATTGAATAATACTTATCCAAACCCGCCTGCAGGCGAGGCAGGTTATTGGCAATCGTTTGAAGAACTTTACAACGATCCTCAATTTCTCCAGTCACATCAGGATGAATTTAAGGAAGGTGTATCTGAAAATTTTGATTCATCCGGGATGTCATCCATTTCCAGAAGAAAGTTCCTTGCACTTCTTGGTGCATCAGCTGCACTTGCAGGAACAGCTTGTTCTGATTATAGAGACAAAGGCGAGATTATCCCATACAACAAAAAGCCAGAGGAAATTACACTTGGCAAAGCAAACTACTATGCTTCGACGTGTACGGCTTGTCCAAATGCCTGCGGTATATTAATTAAGACACGCGAAGGCAGACCAATTAAGATTGATGGCAATCCTGATCATCCTGTTTCAAAAGGAAAAATATGCGCACAAGGTCAGGCAAGTATAATGAGTCTTTATGATCCTGACAGGTTGAAGAATCCGAAAAAGAAACTCGACCGCAGATTTGTTGACTATAACTGGAAGAGCGCTAATGATGAAATAGTTTTTGATTTAATGAATTCTGGTGGTAAAGAAATTGCAATCATCGCCCATAAAATTGTATCTCCAACCGCTAAGAAAGTTCTGGATGATTTTGCATCGAAGTATCCTTCAACAAAAATTTATTCTTACGAACAATTCGATAATCCAATAAGAAATTCTGCATGGAAGAAATGCTATGGTTCAGAGGAGTTTCCTGCAATTAAGTGGAATGAAGCAGAAATAATACTTTCTCTAGATGGAGATTTTCTCGGCGAATCAAATAATAAAATAGAAAACGCAAGATTATTCTCTGAAGGCAGGGACGTAATGAACAAAAAATTCAACCGGCTTTATGTAGTCGAAGGTAATTTGACAATTACCGGTATGGCTGCTGATTATCGGATGAGATTACGTCCTGATGAGCATTTGAATTTTATTTTAAGTCTTATTAATGAGTTAAATAAAAAAGGTTCAGGCATTCCGATTAATATGGGTGGCTATACTTTAGAAAATATATCAAAACAATTCAGTCTAAATATAGAAACTCTGAATGCGCTTGTTTCAGACTTATTGAAGAATAAAGGTAAATCGATTGTTTATGCTGGTGATCATCTTCCTGAAGATGTTCATATTGCAGTAAATCTCTTGAACGATATTCTTGGTAATAAAGCACTCTACAATTTTGAGTCAGCTCCAGTATCAGTTTTACCTTTATCCGCATCAACAGAATTAAACAATTTAGTATCAAGGATGCATGCGGGTGAAGTTGCCGTAGCAATTCATCTGAATTCAAATCCTGTTTATCATTTACCAATTGATTTAGCGTATGAGAAGGCATTATCTAAAGTAGATACTGTAATTAGTTTAGTTGAGGTTGAGAACGAGACATCCGATTTGTCAAATTTTGTTTTACCAATCAACAACCAGCTTGAGTCGTGGGGTGATGCAAAAACCAGAACTGGTTTTTATTCATTGCAGCAGCCAGTTATCGCTCCTCTTTATGATACAAGACAGACAGAGGCAATTTTATTAAGCTGGATTTCAGGTGACTCATCAACTTATGATGAATCCATCTATCATAAATATTTGATGAGCAATTGGGAGCAAAATATTTATCCAGTACTCATCAGTAAATTAAATTTCAAACAATTCTGGTTTAATTCACTACACGATGGGATTGTTTATTCTCAGGATAAATCTGAATCAGTAAGTCCCTTTAATTTAGCTTCGGCTTCTGCAATTAAACCGGCTGAAGTTTCAAATAATTTCTCACTGCATATCAAAGAAAGTTACGCGGTTAGAGACGGAAGGTTCGCAAATAATGGATGGCTTCAGGAATTACCTCACCCTGTCTCTAAAGTTGTTTGGGATAATTATGCAGCGATCTCACCAAAAACAGCAAATGATTTTGGATTGAGGAGTAACGATCTAGTTGAAATATCAACAGGAAATAATTCTCTGCAAATTCCAGTTTTCATTCAACCGGGTGCGTCCGATAATTCAATTACAATTGAAACCGGTTACGGGAGAAAGAACGGCGGTACAGTTGGAACAGGTGTTGGTTTTAATGCAAATACACTCATAAACTCTGCTGCAATATTATCTCCATGGCTGTACTCAGATGTAAAAGTCAAGAAGGTTGCCGGTCAATACAAGATCGTAACTGCTCAGACAGTATATGCTTTCAATGAAGGACTTACAAAAGATCTTCCTGCAAAAAGAGGAATTATAAAAGAAGGTACTGTTAATGAGTATCTCAAAAATGCTGACTTTCTACATAATGAAAAACATGAGCTCAAAAGTGTAAATCCATTTTACGATTATAAAGGTGTGAAGTGGGGAATGTCAGTTGATATGAACCGTTGCCTTGGCTGCGGAGAATGTGTCGTTGCTTGTAATGTGGAAAATAATATTCCCGTAGTTGGAAAAGATCAGGTAGATAATGGTAGAGAGATGCACTGGATAAGAATAGACAGATATTATTCAGGAACACCGGAAGAACCGAATGTGAATAATCAGGTAATGGTTTGCCAGCATTGCGATCATGCACCTTGCGAAAATGTTTGTCCGGTTGTTGCAACAACACACAGTCCTGATGGCTTGAACCAAATGGTTTACAATCGTTGTGTTGGAACAAGGTATTGTTCGAACAACTGTCCTTACAAAGTAAGAAGATTTAATTATTTCAACTTCCGTGATCATTTCAAAAATGGATTCCAGGAATCGCCAGTGTTTGCATTATTAATGAATCCTGAAGTTACAGTTCGTTCGCGTGGAGTGATGGAGAAATGTACTTTCTGTATTCAAAGAATTAGTGATGCACGTGCAGAAGCCACAAAAGATAAAAGAGATTTAAAAGGATCTGATGTCAGGACAGCTTGTCAGGATGCCTGCACAACAAATGCAATTCAGTTTGGTGACATCAATAATGAAGAAGAAGAATTTCATACGTACCGAAATCACGAACTCGGTTATTTTTTACTTGAAGAATTAAACATCAGACCAAATGTTACCTACATTGCTAAACTTAAAAATACAGACTCGGAGACAGCGTGTTGAGCACAGATTATTCAGTTGAAGCACCAGTAGTTGCAGGTCGTTTAACGATTGCTCAGATAGAAGAGCTTGTCGCAAAGCCAATGGACACTAAGCCGGACAAGAAATTTTTTCTTGCTCTCACTGTTTCAGGCAGTGCTTTACTCATTGGAGCTGTTTGTTTGTTATACACGCTCTACTATGGTATTGGTATGTGGGGAAACAATCAACCGGTGGGATGGGGATTTGGTATCGTCAACTTTGTATTTTGGGTTGGAATAGGACACGCGGGAACATTAATCTCTGCAATTCTATTCTTACTGCGACAAAGATGGAGAACTGGAATAGCACGCTTTGCAGAAGCGATGACAATTTTTGCCGTAATGTGTGCCGGAATATTTCCAATTATTCATACTGGACGTCCGTGGCTAGCTGGTTATTTGACTCCATATCCAAACCAGCATGGATTGTGGGTTAACTTCACATCGCCACTTGTTTGGGATGTTTTTGCCGTATCAGTTTATTTTACCGTATCATTAGTTTTCTGGTACACTGGTCTGATTCCGGATTTTGCTACATTGCGCGACAGAACTTCTTCAAAAATTAAGAAAACTTTTTATTCAATTTTTAGTCTAGGATGGAGACATTCTTCACGTCACTGGCTGCATTATGAAAAAGCTTATGTGATACTCGCCGGATTCGCAACACCACTTGTGCTCTCAGTACACACAATAGTTAGCTTTGATTTTGCCGTCTCAATTATGCCCGGCTGGCATACAACAATTTTTCCACCTTACTTTGTTGCAGGTGCTATATTCTCAGGTTTTGCGATGGTTGTTACCGTACTAGTTTTCGTAAGAAAAATTTTCGATTTGCAGAATATCATTACAATAGATCATCTTGAAAAAATGAACAAAGTAATTCTTGCGACAGGGATGATGGTTGGATATGCTTATGGAATGGAGTTCTTTATTGCCTGGTACAGTGGTGTTCAGTTTGAACAGTTTGTTTTCATCAACAGGGCATTCGGACCTTATGCCTGGGCATACTGGATAATGGTAAGCTGTAACGTATTCTTCCCGCAGTTTTTCTGGTTTAAAAAGATCAGAAGATCAATTCCTGCTATGATGATTATTGTTCTTTTCGTTAATGTAGGAATGTGGTTTGAAAGATTTGTGATTGTTGTTACTTCACTGCATCGCGATTTTCTGCCTTCAAGCTGGGGAATGTTTACCCCAACTCTGTATGATGCCGGAATCTTACTCGGAAGTTTTGGATTGTTCTTTACCCTGGTAATCTTGTTTACCAAAGCATTACCTGTTGTTTCAATCGCTGAAGTTAAAGCAGTTGCTGATGGAGCTCAGCCGACTCATCACAGAGGAGAGCATCATGACTGATAAAAAGATTTTTGGTGTTACTGCTCTCTTCAATGATCCAAACGCAATTTTTGCTGCTGCAAAAAAAGTTGCTGATGCTGGATTCAGTAAATGGGATGTTAATTCGCCTTATCCAATTCATGGAATAGATAAGGCAATGAAAATGAAACCCTCAAAGCTTGGAATTGTAACTCTTATTTTTGGATTATCGGGTGCTGTACTTGCTCTGATTCTTATGTGGTGGACAATGTCGGTTGATTACCCAATGATTATCGGCGGTAAACCATATTTCTCCTTACCAGCTTTTATTCCTGTAACATTTGAAGTTACAGTAATTATGGCAACTCTTTCAACTGTAGTTGCAATGTTTGCCTTCTTCTTTGGTCTGCCAAGAAATTCTCATGCTTTACACGATACAGATTATATGAAAAAAGTATCGCGAGACCACTATGGAATAGTTATAGAAGCAATGGATCCTAAGTTTGATGAAAAGGCAACTCTTCTATTCCTAAAAGACTTAAAGCCGCTTTCAACTGAAATAATTTATCACCCTGAAAAAGAAACTTATCCGATTTTTGAACCAAGATTCATTACTCTTCTGTTTGGTGTTGCCGTGGTCGTTTCTATCGGTACTTATTTGATGTTGAATAAACTCATGTATATCGTTCCATTTGACTGGATGGACAAACAAGCAAAAGTAATCCCACAAACCAGCAGTGAATTTTTTGCTGACGGCAGAGGAATGAGACTGCCTGTTGAGGGAACAATAGCTAAAGGATTTATTCCTTATCCATTTGAAGGTGAAACAAATCCAACTGAAGTTTTATCAAATCCATACTTTCCGACAAAAGAAAATTTAGAACTCGGACAAAGAAAATATTTAACTTATTGCAGCCCCTGCCACGGAAATTACGGAGATGGGGATAGCAGACTAGCAGGACAATTCCCAAATCCTCCAACGCTACATTCAGAACGTGCAAGAAATTTTCCTGATGGAATGATCTATCATATAATCACTGTTGGACAAAACGTTATGCCGTCTTATGCATCTCAAGTAACTAGGGATGAAAGATGGGCAATAGTCAATTATATACGAGCTTTACAGAGAGCAAAGAATGCAACTGATTCCGATCTTAAATTTGTTAAAGCGGAGTAAATCTTAAATGCATACCAACGAATTTACATATCAGAGAAAAGATTTACCTTCGAGCATTTCGAAAATTGGAATGACGCTTCTGATTCTTGGAGTAATTCTGGGTGTTGTTGCATTTTTTGTAGATCACACTAGAGCGGTTTATAATTATCTGATTGCGTTTACTTTTATGATTAGCATTGGTGTGGGTGCTTTATTCCTGATTGCACTCGAATATATTGTTGGTGCAGATTGGAGTGTCCCGATCCGAAGAGTTGTTGAATTTTTTGCAGCTATCATTCCATTGCTTGCACTACTTGTAATTCCTCTGTTATTGAATGTAGGTGAATTATTTCACTGGTCGCATCCGGAAGCAGTTGCTGAAGATAAAATATTAAATGCAAAAGCTCCTTATTTAAACGTTTCGTTTTTCATAATAAGAGTTTTTGTTTTAATCGGTTTGTGGTCACTGTTCTATTTCTTTTTTGTTAGAAATTCGAAAAAGCAGGATACAACAAAAGATCAAAAGTTAACAACAATTAATATTAGATTATCTGCGATCTTCATTCCAATCTTTGCGTTTACACTAACAATATCTGCTGTGGACTGGCTGATGAGTATTGAACCTCACTGGTTCTCAACAATTATTGGTGTTTACTTTTTTGCCGGCACTGTTATCGCTGCACTCGCCGCTGTAACTCTTACAACTGTTTTATTGAAAGAGCACGGTTACCTTCATCCTGCAATGACAAATGATCATTTATATAGTCTTGGTGCATTATTATTCGCATTTGTAAACTTCTGGGGCTATATTGCTTTCTCACAATATATGCTGATCT
>JALONF010000414.1 GCA_025455085.1 Ignavibacteriaceae bacterium | reverse complement strand
TCATTCAGTGCTTCATTTTCCCAGCTGCCCCTGGTGATTTTAAACTCCAATTTTTTACCTTTCACAAATAAAAAGCTTTTTGACCACTTCCCTTTTTCAGTTTCATTCAGCTCGACCTCGTTTGGCTGCCAGTTCCCCAATTGCTCATCATTTCCGGTTATGTAAATGGATGAGCCCTCAGGCAAGTTAAGTTGATTTTATTATAAATGAAAATCTCACTCTCAAAAATACTAATTATCGTTCTGCCTTTTATAATCGGCTGTTCCGACAGATCTCTATTCACTGATCCAAACGATCCTGGCTTAGGTGGTTACTACACTGTTCTCAGTGGTGTTATCACGAATAATCTGATTAAAAGCAAATCACCATATTATGTTACAAATAATATATCAATACCAACCGGTTCAACAATTTTTATTGAAGCAGGAACAATAATTTTCTTTAAAGCCAGAACAGGTTTGATTATCAAAGGGGGAATAAGAGCAATAGGAAATAAAGAGCTTCCCATAATTTTCAAAGGAGTGCGGGATGAATGGAATGGAATTCACTCAACAAACCCGACCGATAGCCTTATTTTTATTTTTTGCAGAATACAGGATGTGTACCTGCCAATCGGAAGCTCATTCAAGTACGGAGCGATAGAAACCACAAGTGCTGACCTCATACTTAAAAATTGTTACTTCTACTACAATTATGCACAGAATGGCGGAGCAATTACAATTTCTGATTGTAACTCAGAAATTACGAATAATATTTTTTTCAGAAATGAGTCGCTTGATTATGGCGGAGCAATTTACTCCCGGAATTCTTCAAATAAAATAATCAATAATACTTTCCATAGAAACTTTTGCCTGAACTTTGGCGGAGCAATTACAGTAACTGATCCTGTTTATGAGGAGATACAGAACAACATTTTTTACGATAACTTTTCTTATAACGGTAATTCAAAAATTCATCTGGTGTCGGGAGACAGCACAAAGGTTTTTGAGCAATACAACTTTTTAGCTCCTGACAGTCTAAATCCATTTTTCATTTCATCAACAGACTTTCATCTTCAGGAAAACTCTCCATGTAATGATGCCGGTAATCCTTCGCCCGAATTTAATGATTGGGATGGTTCACGAAACGACCAAGGTGCTTATGGCGGACCTTATGGAGATTGGTAGGATTATTCTACTCTGAATTTTTCTTACTTTTGCATTATGAAAATTACCTTTGGTGAATACTGCCTCCGCAGTTATGAATATTCTGATCAGGAAGCTTTGGTTAAATATGCGAATAACTTTAACATATCAAGACTTTTACGCGACCAGTTCCCTTTTCCGTACACAAAAGCCGATGCTGAAACCTGGCTGATTCATGCTTGCAACCAGGAAATTGAGACAAACTTTATAATTGCAAATGCAAATGGACTTATTGGGGCAATTGGAATAAATCTTCAGGATGATGTAAACAGATTTTCTGCAGAGATTGGATACTGGCTTGCTGAACCATTTTGGGGAAAAGGTATTGCCACAGAAGCTTTAAAAAAATTTACCGAGTTTGCATTTAATAATTTCAGCTTAAATAGAATCTATGCAAATGTATTTGAAGGGAATGATGCTTCTGAAAAAGTTTTATTAAAAGCAGGATATAAAAAAGAAGCCACCTTGAAAAAAGCAGTATTCAAAGAAGGTAAATTTTTAGATCAGTATATTTATGCTGTTCTAAAAGAGGAATATCAAAAAGCAAAATGAAAGAAATACAACACTATTTAAAAATACTTTTTGAAGATTGGTCTCATGAAGAAGCGTTAAGCATTCGTCCATTAGCCCAGTCAGGTTCATACAGGAAATATTTCCGAATTTCGGGAAAAGAAAAAACTGCGATTGGCGTTTTCAGTACTGATAAAAAGGAGAATAAAGCTTTTATTTCTTTTACAAAGCATTTTCTTAAAAAAGGTTTGAACGTCCCAAAACTTTATGATCAGCAGTTAAAGGAAAATATTTACCTGATTGAAGATCTTGGTGATACAACACTTTTCTCTTTAGTGGAAAAAGAAAAAGCGAACGATTCATTTTCTGATAAATCATTAGGCTATTATAGAGAAGCTCTTAGTCACCTTATCCGCTTTCAAATTGATGGCGGGAAAGGATTGGACTATTCTGTCTGCTTTCCACGTGTAAAGTTTGATCAGCTGTCAATACTCTGGGATTTGAATTATTTCAAGTATTATTTCCTTAAGCTCGTAAAAATTCCTTTCGATGAACAGAAATTGGAAGATGATTTCAAAACTTTTACTCAGTTCCTTCTTTCCTCTGGCACAAATTATTTTATGTACCGCGATTTTCAATCAAGAAATATTTTAGTCCATAACAATCAACTATACTTTATTGATTACCAGGGAGGCAGAAAAGGTGCATTGCAGTATGATGTTGCATCTCTGCTCTTTCAGGCTAAAGTTAATTTAGAACCGCAAATAAGAGAAGAGTTACTTGAATTCTACCTTAGAGAAGCAAATCAGAGGTCTAAAATCAGAAGTCAGAGGTTTAAGAAATATTATTACGAATATGTTTTGATAAGATTGCTGCAGACGCTTGGTGCTTATGG
>JALONF010000413.1 GCA_025455085.1 Ignavibacteriaceae bacterium | reverse complement strand
CAGCTGAGAAAGATTAATAAAAATATTGGCAGATAAAAAATATTTTTCATTGGAACCGAAGTAATGTTGAATAATTATTTATGATTGGTTGGGTAAAGTTAATGATATGAGAGGAAAATTTCCTCAATCTTCAAAGTAATGATGTTTGGAACAATTTAATCTTAGTAATTTTTTATATCGTTCCTAACAGGACTTTTCATAAAATCAGACCGTATTATTTTACTAATATATTGCCCACATCTGCGTAGATGCTATTTATTTACACATCGTTTATAGTTTTGATAAGTGTATATCATCAATCCAGACAGTACCAACACCGTTTACCATAATGTTAAGCTTTATCTGATCGGGCATTTCACCTTTTCTTAAATTGAAAACAGTCCTGATAGTTTTCCAGTCAGACGTGCCGGAGATGACAGAATCAAATCCTCTTGAATAAAATTCACCTTTGTCTTTGAACACACACCACATTTCCAGCAATGCCTGTCCATTGAGAGATTCTGATTTGACTTTTGCTTCATAAATAATCTGCGTGTCATCAACGCGAACATCATTTACAATATAAAGAGGAATAACAACAGGTGCAGTTGCTTCAATTTTTATTGAGCCTTTGCCGTCGTTAGAGTTTGCTTTGTCTAATTGGATGCCCGACTGTGCAATTATCCTGTTCAAGTCATCAACCGGAAAATACTTTAATTCGTGTTTCTCTGTATTAATATTGCACGAGATCCAAAACAAATTCAAAACTAAAATCGCCAGCAAAAAATATTTTTTCATTTCAATAACTCCTACTGATTTTATGACTGTTACTATCAATATAAAATAAAAAAGCGAAGAATAATTTCTTACCCTTCGCTTTAAAAACAGAAAGCACCGAATTATTTCAAGATTGCATCTTTAGCAGCTTTGGAAATTCTGAATTTCAAAACTTTTCTTGCTGGGATTGAAATTGATTCTCCAGTAGCAGGGTTTCTTCCCATTCTCGCGTTTCTCTGAGCGACTTTTAGCTTGCCAAGACCCGGAAGTACAAATTCCTTTTTTGCTTCCTTGTATGAAAGTTTAACCAACTCATCCAAAAACTGTGCAGCAACTTTTTTTGTTTGTTTGGTTTTGGTGGCAAGATGCGTAATGATTTGGTTCTTCGTCATTGATTTAGCCATTTGATCCCTCCGATTAAATGTTAATGATACTTACGAGGCGAAAAATACTTAATATTTATTTGAAACAAAATTATTTTTGAAAAATTAATTACGTTCAAACCCTTGTAAATAGGGCTTAGAATGAGAATTGGGTCTGCCAGGGTTTCGGTAATTTGAGTTGCAGATTTTTTACTCTTTAATAATTCTCTATTTTGTTTATGTTAACTATGAAATTTTTCTCAAAGTACAATTAATGTTATCATTCGTACTTTTCGCCGCTTTTATCCTTCCTCAGGAGATTGATTCCCTATTAAATCAGAATATCCAAACCATCTCTGACACAAATTTTGTTCAAATTGATGACACAACCGCAGTTTCAGACTCGATCCTCACAATTACAGTAAAGTCAGACACTATTGCACCTATCCAGGGAATACCGTTGACCGATGTGAGCACAATCATCAATAAGCGAACTTTTTTATTCGATCAATATCGATACACCGGTGACATTCTCAGATCTTTCAGCTTAAATTTTGTTAAGGATTATGGCTTTATCGGTTATCCAAACGAAACATTTATTTATGGAGTCGGGAATAGCGGGATAAGCTATTTACAGGATGGTGTTTTCTGGAATGATAGATATACAAACTCGCTTGACCTCAATCTTGT
This sequence comes from Ignavibacteriaceae bacterium, assembly GCA_025455085.1. GTDB lineage: Bacteria > Bacteroidota > Ignavibacteria > Ignavibacteriales > Ignavibacteriaceae > IGN2. Next base: position 5,530 of record JALONF010000413.1, on the reverse strand, counting down.
GCAGAGTGAGAATATTGACTCTATAGAAATTGTTCCATCACCGCGTGGATTTTTATACGGACCATATAACAATCCCGTTACGATAAATTTTATCACAAAAGATTTTATTTCTCCCCAGCCTTATTCACGAATAAGATATTATGAAGGACCCGACGGCGAAGCAATGATTGATGGAAAGTTTTCTGCGATGCTGGCAAAGAGATGGAATTACTCTTTTCAATTGACGAACAGATCTAAAGATGAAACTTATAAGAACACCGAGCTGAGTCTCTGGCAGTTTAACACCAAGCTGAAATACCTTTTATCTAATTCAATAAACTTTCAGGCATACTATTATTATGTAGATAAAGAGCAGGGATTGAACGGCGGAGTTGATTACGATAGTCTCACGAGAAGTTCCGATGATCCAAACGCTGATCTTTACGATCCGATTGCTTCACCGGTTTTTTATCCAGACCAGAAGCTCAATATACTGCAGCACAATGTTGGATTGAGAACACTCGCAAAACCGTTTGAAAATTCTCAATTGGATTTATCACTTTATTACAGGTATGGACTTGATGAGTTGAGGGATGTTCAGGATAGTTTGGATTATAAATTAGACAAGGAGAATAAATCGTATGGTGCTGTATTAAATTATTATTACTCTTATGATTTTTGGACTTTGCAGTTATTGGGTGATTATGAAAAACTAAACAATAAAATTGGTGAAAATAATAGTTTAGATGATGAACGTTACAATATTGGTGGTTTAATTGCTTTTCACACTTTAGATAATATGATAAAACTTTCGTTGTTCTTCAAGACAGGGCACTGGGAAAGAATAAATGAAGATTATGAGGGATTTGGCGGGGATATTAAATATTCGTTAAATCAAACAGTTGTTTTGTATGCTGGTTATTCAATTAGAGAGGAAATTTGGGCGTCTGAACAGGTCCCTTCTTTTGAAACGGGAATACAAATTAATTATTCAAGCTTATGGCTCGATTTGAAATACGCTAGTAATGAATACTATAATTATTGGTACTGGTATGGAGGCCCTGAATTTTATAGAGAAGAACTAGCTGAAAAAATTAAAAGCATTGGGTTAACCTTAAATTACAAATTTTGGCTGTTTTTATTGGAAACCAATACTTCATATTATTTAAAAACTAAGTATGATAGCAGTCTGGAAAACTACGTTGATGAAACAGTTAATATTCCCGATTGGCAATTCATCGGAGGGCTTTATGTGAATGATTTTTTCTTTAACAACAATCTTGACCTTAAAGCCGGGTTCAAATTTTATTACACAGGAGAAATAAATTCATCTGTCCGTTGGTGGTGGGGCAGTACTGTAGTTGAGCCAACCAACAAACTTGATTTCAATTTAGCTGGTGAAATACAGAAAGTTGCGATCTTTTATTTTCAGTGGGAGAATTTGTTCGGCAATGAGTATTACATCACTCCGTATTACCCAATGCCGGTGAGAAATATAAAATTTGGAATAGCGTGGGAGTTGTTTAATTAGCCCCGGCTTGTCATTGCGAGGAACGCAGTGACGAAGCAATCTTCCATCGTAATTGAGATTGCTTCCTCCCGACTCGTCGTCGGGATTCGCAATGACAGAATAAGAACTAAAGACTCAGCATATCTTTAAACTTAACTGCCTGTCTTCGTGAGACTTCAACTTTGTGTCCGTCTTTCAGTTTTACAAGCAAACCTCCGTTCAGCCAAGGTTCGATCGAATCAACCCATTTTAGATTAATAATGTGTTTCCTGTTTGCGCGGAAGAACACTTTGCTGTCCAGTCTTTCATCAAGATAGTTTAGTGTTCGCAGGATTAACGGCTTATTGTCTTCGAAAAATAATCGAACGTAGTTTCCCTCTGACTCAAGCAGTCTTATTTTTTCCAATTTAACGAACCAGCATCTGTCAACGAACCAGCATCTGTCACCATCTTTCACAAAAACCTGGTCGCTTTCAGTGAGAGTTTCGGTATCTGATTCAACAGCGACTTTCTTTCTTCCTTTTTCAATCAGCTTATTTACTGTTTCTTCAAGTCGTTTTGGCTCAATTGGCTTTAGTAAATAATCGAGTGCATTGTACTCAAAAGCTTTTAGTGCGTATTCGTCGTAAGCGGTAGTAAACACCACGATTGGGACACTGTCCAGTTCTTCAAGAAGTTCAAAGCCTGTTTTTCCGGGCATCTGAATATCCAGAAAAATCAAATCCGGTTTTAACTCGTTTATTTTTTCAAGTGCATCTTCTGCATTTACAGCTTCGCCGACAACCTGTAAATCCTTGAAAGGTGCTAGCAGTCTTTTTAATTCTGTGCGAGCTAATCTTTCGTCGTCAATTATTAAAGCTTTCATTTTATTTCCCTCTTAATTGTTTATGCTTGACCCTGTTCGTCAATATTTTATTTATGACAAGAGAATTCTACTAATCAAAATTAACTAATTGTAATTAACTAAAATTATTACTACCGGAAACGGTTGGTATTTCAATTTCTGCGAGAACGGTATCTCCGTTCTCGTTCGTTATGGAAAAATGTGCGTCATCACCGAAGAGTAAATTTAGCCTGTGTTTGGTATTACTTACACCAAAACCATTTGAACTTTTCAACTGCTCTTCGCTGAAGTGTCCGCTGTTTCTTATTTCTATTTTTAATTTTGGACCGTTAGATGTCGTCAGCAATTTTGATTTTAACTGAATCTCTCCGCCCTCTGTTCTTTTAGCCACGCCATGCTTAATTCCATTCTCAACAAGAGTTTGAATCATCATCGGAGGAATTTCAATTTTGTTCGTGACTCTGTCAATATCGAGTTTGTATTTCAGCCTGTCCTCAAATCTTATTCTTTCGAGGTCGAGATAATTTTTAACCGTTTCAATTTCATCTTCAAGCGGAACTCTTTCCATTCTTTCCATTTGCAATGAGTAACGGAGTATGTTTGAGAGTTTTGTTATTGCAACTTTAGCTGACTCAGGATCTTCTTCAATCAATGCACGGATACTATTCATCGCATTGAACATAAAATGAGGATTCAACTGCGACTTGAGAGTTTTTAATTCGTAATCCTTTACAGCAGCTTCCCATATCAGCGATTCAATCTCTTTCTTCTTATAATTTTCCATATAGTGAACAACATAATAAATCAGGCACCACAGTAGAATGAGAATGCTTGTGTTAATAATTCCTGCAAGCAGCCGCGCAAAATTGTATTCTTCCTGTCTGAATGTTCCTGCTAAATAACTTGCCACAAAAATAAGAGAGTAAATAATAATACCGGCAATAATACTCGATGCAAGTATTCTTGGGATTGTGTTTTTAAGAGGGAGGTTAAGCCAGTTCTTTTTTCTGATCACACCGCGAATAATATGAGTGAAAACGATTCCAAGGAAACCAAGAAATATCCAGACTAAAACTCTCTGCCAGATAACCTCTTCAAAAGATGAAATGATGAAGAGATTTATCCCGATAAAAAATAACCAACCAGTAACCTGGCTGATCCAGTAGAGTTGTTTACGGCTTAATTTCATTTCTTTTACAGAACGCTGCCCATTAAAAGAATCGTGTAAATCCAGAGGTAGTAAATCCAGAGGTATTTTTTTCTCTCTTCTCATCAAATATAAACTTATTGCTTGTCAAGATAAATAAGCCCCGTTTACTTCACGGGGCTTGTTTTACAATTCAAACTTATTGAGTTAATCGGTGAGCGGCGGATTAATTTTTATAGCAGGCAATATTTGAGGATAGATGGGTTTTTACCTGTTACTTTTTTATGTGGATCCTACAACGAAAGTATATCATTATAAAGTATAAAAGCCATTAGCAATAACAGCAGAACAAAGCCTGTGTTGTTAATTGCAATTTTAACTTTAACAGGTATTTCTCTTCTTGCAATTGTTTCGATAATTAATACGTACCGGTCCACCGAAAGCTTTTCCAAACTCAACCTGTCCGCCGATAACTTTGCCTGCAACACTGAATGTTACTTTGGTGAGATTAACAAGATCAACTCCTGCAACGTAAAACGATTCAAAGAAACCAAATGTTTTATACTCTGATTTTCCTTCAAAAATATCGTTGATTGCTATTCCGATTTTTCCATCAATCCCGGGAATAACTGCAAGATTTAAAGTATCACTTGCTCTGACTACTTTTGCCTGAAGTTCAACACCAGCACTCTGCGAAACAATTTCTATAAACTCTGATGAACCGCCGAGCACTTTGTCGTTTATGGAATATATAATATCGCCAGAGAGAAGACCTGCAGTTTCAGCAGGAGAGTCTTTCATTACTTCAGCAACATAAGGTCTGAAGCCATCCGGAGTAATTAATTCTCCCTGCTTTTCGATATCCGGTATCATCTTGCGTGTAACGAAAATGTTTACTTCAGCACCGCTTCGTAAAACTTTTACATTAAGATCTTCGCCGATTGTGTTAATGTAAATTTCATTTCTTATTTCATCCCAGCTTTCAACTGCGACACCATTTATTGATTGGATTACATCGCCTTTCATAAATCCAATTGAATCCGCAGGACTATCAATCTTAACATAACCGACAGTAGTTGTCAATGTAACAGGTTTGCCTTTAAAGAAATTCGCTCCCCAGAAAATGATAATTGCGAGCAGAAGATTCATCAGTACTCCTGCGCTTATTACAAAAGTCTTCTGCCAGAAATTTTTAGAGCGGAATTCGTACGGCTGAGGTTCTTTGTTTGCAAACTCAGTATCGAAACTTTCATCAACCATTCCAGCAATTTTAACATAACCGCCGAGCGGAAGAAGTGAAAGCCTGTAGTCGGTATTTCCTTCACCGTCAAAATCTTTTGGAAGATTTCCGAAAGAGAATCCTGATTTTTTATTATATCCGAAGAGTCTCTTGCCAAATCCGATTGCGAAAACATCAGCTCGCATCCCGGTCATTTTTGCGGCGAGGAAATGTCCAAGCTCGTGTATAAAAACAAGTATTCCGATTGTAATCGCAAAATAAATTATATAATCCATTAAAAAAGTAACTCCTGTTTCTCAGTTAAAAATTAGATCAAGTTTTTTTCTATTAGCAATATGATGCTTGATTCTGGATACTTGATTCTGGAATTGATGCTACTTTTAATTTTATCCAGCATCCAGTATCTGATTGCCAGCATCCAGCATTCAAGTTAACGTCATTACATATTCTCTGGTGACTCTGTCACACTCAAATATTGTTCCCAAATCAGGTGATAAAACATTCTCAACTTTATTCAAAGCTTTATTTATTAACAAGTGAATATGTGAGAACTTTATTTCCTTTTGTAAAAATTTACTTACTGCTACTTCATTAGCGGCGTTCATAATGCAAGGTGCAGATCCTCCTGTATTTAAAACTTCGAAGGCAAGTTTCAAACATTCAAATTTATTCAAATCAGGTTCATAAAAAGTCAGTGAGCCGATTGATGGCAAATTGGTTCTTTCAAAATTATTCTGAACTCTTTCGGGGAAAGTGAGCGCATATTGAATTGGCAGCTTCATATCTGGCAAACCAAGCTGTGCTTTTATT
>JALONF010000412.1 GCA_025455085.1 Ignavibacteriaceae bacterium | reverse complement strand
TTGAAGATTTGGAATAGTTACAATAACTAATCTCGTAAGCAGAATAAAGAATACATACTGACTAATTTATTTTTTTAAAGCTAAGGTGTTACCGCGTTTAACGAGTGCAACCCCAATTAAAATTAACCCGGAAGCCACAAATACAGTTACGGTAAGCGGTTCGTTCAAAACATACCATCCAAGTAAAATTGCAATTATTGGATTTACATACGCATAAGTTGAAACCAGCGAAAGCGGAAGTTTCGTAACTGAATAAATATATGAAGCGTAGCCGAGTATTGAACCGAAAACAATCAGGTATCCAAGAGCGAGCGCACCATTTTGTGTGAGATGAAAATTATTTTGTTCGCCCAGAATTAATCCGAGAGCAGTTTGTAGTATTCCAGCAATGAGCATCTGGATTGATGCCCCCATCAGAGGTTTTACGTCAGTCTTTTTATACTTCCAATAAATGCTTCCCGCTGACCATGCAAAGACAGCACCCAGCAAACATAAACCACCGATTACAATGTTAAAGTCAAGAGCAATATTTAAATCTCTTGCAAAGATTATTACAACTCCTGCGCTACCTATAAGCAAGCCTGTAATAATGAATAAATTGATTTTTGGTCTGTTCGGAAGAAAATATTCTATACCAACTACCCAAAAGGGAAGAGTGCTGAGAATAAGTGCAGTCAATCCACTCGGAAGCCATTGTTCGGCAACAACAACTAATCCGTTTGCAATACCGAGGAGTAAAATACCAACAATAGCAAGATGTTTTAAATCTTTGAATGGAGGCAGTTTGTAATGTCGCAAATTTAAAAGTATTGTCATCAGCACACCTGCGATAATCCACCTTAATCCGGCAAATAACATTGGAGGTAAATCTGCAACGCCAACTCTGATCGCCAGATAAGTTGTTCCCCACACAATACAAATTGTTATCCAGGCGAGATATGCTTTAATACCGTATTTCTCGTTCATCACTTTACTTTATGAATTCATTTTGAAAAGCAAAGATAGATGAAAGAACTGGACAATTAACCTTTTTTTGATGACCGGAAAAAACTTAGTAATTAACATCACAGAAAAACTGATGTAAAATTAAATTGATACGTTAAATGTTTTTTTAAATTCCTGTTCCTCTTGCTTCGGCTTGCTTAGCCAAGACGAGTTCGGTAATTTTACCATCACAATTTCTGAAAATTATTTGAAACATATCCGGAGAAAAAAATGACCACAATTGTTGATGTAGCGGCAAGAGAAATACTTGATTCAAGAGGAAATCCTACTGTTGAAGTTGAAGTAATGCTTGAAAGCGGAATGATAGGAAGGGCTGCTGTTCCCAGTGGCGCATCCACTGGTGAACACGAAGCTGTTGAATTGAGAGATGGAGATAAGTCTCGTTTCGATGGTAAAGGTGTTCTAAAAGCTGTAGAAAACGTAAATGAAAAAATTGCCGACCAATTGATCGAGCTTGATGCATCTGACCAGGTAGCAATAGACAAGCTGTTGATTGATCTTGATGGAACTGAAAATAAATCGAACTTTGGAGCTAACGCTATTCTTGGTGTTTCGCTTGCCTGTGCAAAAGCTTCTGCCGCAGCACTTGATCTTCCACTTTACCGATACATTGGCGGAACAAATGCTAAAACATTACCTGTTCCGATGATGAACATTTTGAATGGCGGAAAGCACGCAGATAATAATGTTGACTTCCAGGAATTTATGGTGATGCCGGTTGGTGCACCAAATTTTGCAGAAGCATTAAGAATGGGCGCTGAAACCTTTCACGCACTTAAGTCTGTGTTGAAAGCTAAAGGTTATAATACCGCAGTTGGTGATGAAGGCGGATTCGCTCCAAACTTAAGATCAAATGAAGAAGCAATTGAAGTTATTCTTGAAGCAATTCAGAAAACCGGTTACAAGATCGGTAATGAAATTGCAATCGCACTTGATCCCGCGGCTAGTGAATTCTTCATCAAAGAAAAAAATGCTTATCATCTTTTTAAGTCAGCACCGAACCAGGAAATACCAATTGAAAAAATGGTTGACTACTGGGCGGGCTGGGCAAGTAAATATCCGATTGTTTCTATGGAAGACTGTATGGCAGAAGATGATTGGAATGGCTGGAAAATGTTAACCGATAAAATCGGAGACAAAGTTCAACTTGTGGGTGATGATCTTTTTGTTACTAATACAAACAGACTTGCAAAAGGAATTGAGCTTGGTGTTGCAAATTCAATTCTAATAAAAGTAAATCAAATAGGAACCTTAACCGAGACACTCGACGCAATTGAACTAGCAAAAATTAATGGCTACACAGTCATCGTTCGGGCGAAACAGAAGATACAACAATAGCAGACATTGCTGTGGCAACAAATGCCGGACAAATAAAAACTGGTTCTGCTTCCAGGTCAGATCGTATTGCAAAATACAACCAGTTATTAAGAATAGAAGAAGAGCTGGATGTAACGGCAGTTTATCCCGGTCTCGATGCACTAAATTACAATATGTAATTATTCTGCCCGGGAGACAAAGAAACTTCCGGGCATTTTTATCTTTAATAAAAATAAAGTTTCAAACAATCTATTATCTGCAGGAATACTTATGAAAAATAATCAAATCACAAAGTGTAATGAGTTAATCAAAAAGAATAAAGTTGAATTCATCGATCTTAAAGCAATCGATTTGGTTGGAAGACTTCACCACGTTACTCTTCCTTACTATGATAATGTTCTTGAAAAAATAATGAGCATGAGCGAAGGGGTTGGATTCGATGGATCGAGTTATGGATTCAGGAAAGTTGAAAACAGCGATATGATTTTAATGCCCGATCTGGAAACTGCTGCAATAGATCCATTCCGCGAAGCATCTACTTTAAGTTTTTTCTCGCATATAGTTCTAACCGATGAGAAACGAAGTCCATTCAACCAGGATGGAAGATTCCTTGCAAAACAAGCTGAAGCATTATTGAAAAAAATTACAGGTGCTGATAAATCCTGGTGGGGACCTGAGTTTGAGTTTTATATTTTTTCAAATGTTGAATATGATACAAGAACATCATCTTCATTTTATAAAGTTGAACACGTTGAAGAATTTTATAAGAAAGCATATCACGCTGCAAATCCTTTTGATGAGTATGATGATTTCAGAGATCAGCTGACAAAGCTATTAATTAGGCAGGGTGTGAAAGTCAAATATCATCATCACGAAGTTGGAGAGAGGGGACAGCAGGAAATTGAAACTTATTTTGCGGATTTGCTTACTTCCGGTGATAATATCGTGACAACAAAATATATTCTCTTCAACTTTGCTGAGAAGAATGGGCTTCATATCACACTAATGCCGAAACCTATGTATCAGCAAGCCGGGAATGGCTTGCATCTTCATCTCTATTTAACGAAGAACGGTAAAAATATTTTCTATAAAAAAGGTGCTTATGCTAATATGAGTGATATTGGAAAATATTTTATTGGCGGATTACTAAAACACGGACCAGCTGT